>CAZJNG010000030.1:0-11159 GCA_964547265.1 uncultured Candidatus Cloacimonadota bacterium
ATGTCTCTTTCATAATAAATTGTTCTTTCTACTTGAGTTTGAACATGAGCAATGTTTTCAGCTGAGAAACGACCAATGAACATATCAGGATAATGGTCATTTCCTGCCAGCATTACATAAGAAGGGTCTGAACCTCCTCCTGCATAAGTGGCTGTAGGTATTTGAGCTGCATCACCAACTAACTGTACAAAAGCTAATTCAGGATTGCTATTCCAATAGTTTTGAATATAAGTCTTTATTGCTGCATGTGTTGTTCCTGCTTCATTAGTTGTTACCATGGTTGTGGGAATACCTTTTTGATTTTTCCAGTTTACGAAAGGTTGCATAGCTTCTGTAAAAGAAGGATGACTAATGACTAAGATAGAACCTTGCTCTTCTATTGTTTGATATCTTAAAGGGTTAGACTCATAATTTAAAAAATGATTTTTATATAATTGTGAGAAATCTTTAGTAACTTTGTTGTCAGTTCTTTGTAGAATGTTGACAGTATCAAATCCATCTGAATAAATTTTCAAAGTTATCTTGTTGTAACAACGAACTATCCCTAAAGCAGGATTGTATGAAAATGGTGAAACTCTAAAAGAAATACCTCTTATTTCTCTTAATATGTAAGGCTCACCTAAATCAATTAAGCTTTCAGGAAAAAAAGAGTCTTTTTGGTAAAAATCAGAAAACTCAAAAGGAATATCTGCAGGATTAATATTTCTTAATAACGAGCCTTTAGATGGAGCTATATGTCCGGAAAACTCATTGTATTCAGAACTTATAATTTCTGCATGCATTTTTGCACTAGCCGGAATCATTACGCTTCTGCCTATTACAGGTAATTCAGGCATGCCTTTATCCAGCATTGAACCCTCTGAAGGGATGTTGATTAATAAATAGTCTTTTGAATTAATGTTAATCTCGTCAATCTTGTAATTGTTTAATTCAAATTCAATAACAGAATAATCTGTTGTACTTTCGATGATGTTTACACTTACTGATTTGTCAGTAAAGGCATTTAAAGTTACACTTTTTTGACTTGTACTAAATAAATTTGTACAGGTAATCAGTACTAATAAACTAATAATTGTAAATAGTTTTTTCATTTCTACTCCTTTTTATTTTTTTGATAAAGTTTTTTCTAATCTGTTTTATAGCAAAGTATAGTCCAATATTTGATTAAATATAAAACTAATGTGGATTATTTTTGTAATCAAGAAAATTTATCTAATAAGTCGCCATTTAAGTAATTTTTCTTTTAAGACATCTTTTTTAACAGGTTTAACTAAAAAATCATTACAGTTTCTGGCTAACGCATTGATTACATTCTCGGTTGTGCCGGATGCAGAAACAATGAATTTTATAGAAGTTGCAGAAAATTGTTTTTCGTATGCTTTTATCATGTCTAACAATTCGATGCCGTTAATATCAGGTAATTCAATGTCTATTGTTATCAAATCATAGTAATTGTTATTCATTACTGACTTCTTGATCATATCTAAAGCTTGTTTTCCACAGTCGGCAAGTTCACATTCTCCAAACGGAGATAACATGATTTGCATTTTCGCAAGAGCTGCAATCTCGTCATCAATTATTAATATCCTTAATTTTTTCATAAACTCTCCTTATTAAACAGATTGTCTAAAAAAGCACTGAATCTGTTATATTCGTAAAGAAAATAATTAAAAGCTGATTGGATTTTATCTTCTTCTTTAGTTTTACATAAATCTTCAAGTATTTTTGCTGCATCAGATAAAGGTTTTGCTTCTACAGTTGCAGCACCACCCTTAATGCTATGTGCTTCTTTTTTTATTTTAGCTAAATCACTAACCTTTATTGCTTCAATAATGTCATTAATTTGTTGTTCAATATTAGATTTAAATTGTTTTAAAACAGGCATTAATACTTCTAGACTGCCAAATTCTTCAACAGCTGTCCGTACATCAATAGGTGAATCTGATATAGTTTCAATACTATGATCTTGTCCTTGATGAGATTTATTATCTTTGTTTTCTTTATTTCTTAGCCATTTTTGTATTAAATCAAGTAATTGTAATTTTTTGATTGGTTTAGGATATATGTCATTCATACCGGATTCAGAACTTTTAGTTTTACTCTCTATATCAATATTACCTGTTAAGCCAATTATTGGAAAATTATAACCATGTTTTCTTAAAGTTTCAGTTGTTTTGAATCCATTCATTCCATCCATTTGAATATCCATCAAAACAATGTCAAACTTGTATTTCGCAGCTAAATCAATTGCCTGTTGCCCATTGTCAGCAATTATTACTTTATGATTGTCAGATTCCAGTAATAAACTAATTACTTCTTGATTAACAGGATAGTCTTCCACAAGTAAAATGTTACCGACTAATTTATCAGAGATATTGTTAATTTCCTGTTTTTTTTCAGGTATAATTTTTTGAGAAAGAACAGTTTCAATTTCTGATTTTTTTAACTTTAACATCCATTTTTGAATAGTCTCCAACAATTGTTTTTTCTTTATTGGTTTTGCTTGTATATCATCCATTCCGGCTTGAATACATCTTTTCTTGCTCTGCAAATCTACATTAGCAGTCAAGCCGATTACAGGTATTTTGTAACCTAATGTTTTAATAAATGTAGTTGCTTCGTACCCATCCATAACAGGCATCTGAACATCCATCAATACTAGATCAAATCTGTGTTTTGAAATAAAATCTAAGGCAATCTTTCCATTTTCTGCGATTATTACCTTATGTCCATCACTTATAAGATGTTGACTGATAACTTGTTGATTGACAGGATAATCTTCAACCAATAAAATAGTTGCTTGAAATTTATCAAAGCTACATTCAGATAAAATATTACTTGTCTGCTCTTCAATAACTTGCGCCTCAGAGCATTTCTCAAAATCTGCTACAAAGCTAAAAGCACTTCCTTTACCTTCAGTGCTGTCTAATTCAATCTTAGATCCCATTAGTTCAATCAGTTTTGCAGAAATTGATATTCCGAGTCCGGTTCCACCATATTTTCTCGTTGTACTTGTATCTGCCTGTGAAAACTGTTCAAATATTGAATCTTGTCTATCTTTAGGTATTCCGATACCTGTGTCAATCACAGAAAACCTGATTTTTTGGAATTCTTTTCCTTCATAAGAATACTCATCAATATTTTCAACCTTAACTATGATACCACCTTTGTCAGTAAATTTAATGGCATTGCTGACAAGATTAAGTAGAACTTGTCTGAGTCTTAAAGGATCTCCATAAACATAATGATTTTGTCCCATATTAACATTAATGTTGAAGTATAAGCCCTTATCGGAGGCTTTAATGTACGAAATGCTTACAATAAGTTCTAGTAGATTTTTAATGTTCAATGGTATTTTTTCAAGCTCAATCTTACCTGCATCAATCTTTGCCTGATCAAGAATATCATTAATAATTCCTAAGAGATGTTCAGATTGATTTAAAATAACTTCAGCATATTTATGGGTCGTATCAATTTTTTCAGAATTCAGAATCATTTCAGTGTAACCTATAATGCCATTCAACGGTGTTCTTATTTCGTGACTCATGTTAGCTAAAAATTCACTTTTAGCTTTTGCTGCAAATTCGGCTTTTTCTTTTTCTATTTGAAGTTCAATTGTTTGAGATTCAAGTTTTTCATTCATTGTATGCAAAGAGTACTCAGTCATTTCTCTGACTTTCATTTCATCTCTTAATTGCAAATTCTTTTGTACCAATTCTATTTCTGCTTCTCGTCTTTTTATGTCTGAAATTTGTTGAGAAAAAATTGCAGAAAAAGTATGTGTTAAGGTTTCTTCTTCTGACTCCCACAGTCTGTTTTTTTGATGATTTAAACAAACTATGCCTGTTAGTTTGCCTTCAACAACAACTGCAAAATCCATAAAAGATTTTATGTCTTTCTTGAAATTACAATTTGAAAAGAGATCATTAAAATTAAATTTCTTATGATGTTTTGAGTATGTTATAATACTTTCAGAATTCAATATTTCTAAATATTTTGAAATCTCTTCTATTTTAATGGATGGATTTTTTGCATGTTTTTCTTCAAGTAAACTGTAACTTGTTTCACATATTAGCTCGGAGCTGTCTTGCGAGAACGACCAAAAGCTTACCTGGTCTATTTTCAAAGTTTCTGCAATAAATTTTGTTAAGTTATCAAAGGTTAAGTGATTGATTTGTTTTGTAATGCTATCAGTAAAAACAAATGAAGTCAGAGCAGCTCTGTATTTGCTAATATTTTCTGTTTTTTTTAATAATCGGTCTTTCGATTTCAATAATCTTAAAGCAAAGTTAATGAATAATATAAAAGAGATTAATGTGATTATTAAATATGAAACTCTGGATAATACTATTCTTCTCCAGTCAGATGCATCTACATCTATTCCTAAAACTGCTATTACCTTGTCATTATAAATTACAGGAATAATTGCTGATACCCACACGCCCCATTCATCTGATACAGGTCCTTCCACCATAGACTCTTTTGAAGTAAAAACATTTACTAATTCTTGAGTAGCATAATCATAAATATCTCCCGGTATTACAATTTCATCATCATCTTTACTATTATTTACTTCAAGATAATAAAATATTGTTTCGTTATCATCTTTACCCATCAGGTATATATATCTACACTTTGGATTTGCTTTAATAATTGAATTTAATTGTTCATAAAGTCTTATATACTCTGTAGATTCTAAATCAGATTTTTGACCTTTAAGTAAATTGATTTTTTGAATATCTAATGATTTATAAATAATTCTAGACTGTATCAACAAATCATTTTTTAAATCATAGTCAGTTTTAGAGATAATTAAAACTATAAAGACAATACTTAGAATTGAAACAACTAAAACTATCAAATTAATAAGTTTATCATGTTTTTCCCTGCCAAATGTAAGTCTCATTTTCTCCTTCAATATTTTTTAATTTTTATAAAAAACATAATATCATAAGACGAGATATTGTCAATGTTTTTTTTAGATTTTAATTTTTTTTGGAAAAAATGGGGGCTCAGCTTTCGCTGAGCCCGTTAGAGGGGGTTGGGTTTTTAGGAGGTTTTCATCAGTCTTGAACTAACAAGACCATTTTTGATGAGACACCGTATGATATAACACAAAAAAAAATATGTGTTTCATTTTTTTTCATTTTTTTTTAAATATTTTATTAGTATTGCCGCTGAGAGTAAGTTTTCAACCACAAAATCAGGTAACATCAGTAATTTATCTTTATCTTCCCATGTTTGTTTGCCTAGTCCTGTTTTAACTAAAATTGTGATTAAACCATTATTCTTTCCAAAATAAATATCTGCAGGCTTATCGCCAATCATAAAGCTAGATTTTGATTTTATAGGATAATATTTTAATGCCTCAAAAAACATGCCGGAGTTTGGTTTTCTACTTATGTGGTCTTGGTCGAATGGTTTAACTACTCCTTTTTTATGATACGGACTAAATAAAATTTTATCAATAAAAGCATTTTGACTATTTAATTCTTTTAGCATTTCACTGTGAACAAGTTCTAATTGTTCATGAGTTAATAATCCTCTTGCTATTCCTGATTGGTTAGTAACAATAATAACCTTTAAATCCAGATGGTTTAAAATCCTGATAGCTTCTGAAGCAAATGGAAACAAATGAAAATCCTCCGGTTTAGAAATATAACCGATTCTATCGTCATTTATTGTGCCGTCTCTATCAAGAAAAACTGCATCCATTAAGAATTATCTCTATTCTGTAATTTAAGTGAATCAGGAAGCTTAATGTTGAATAAAACCAGTCTGTAATCCCAGAAATTAGCACTTTTTGTATATGAAAAAGTAAGTTTCCAACAATGTAAATCGCGATTTAACATTATAGATTGAGACATAAGTTCATTCTTTTTCAAATCAAAATAATTACTGTATGAAACAGACCAATTTGTGGTTAATTTTACATTGGCAGAATTTCTTAAATTTTCAGTCCTATATTTTGATGGTCTGTTATAGCTAAAGTCATGACTGGTATTTAACGACCATGAGCCGGGTTTTTCAAGTTTTTGAAGATCATCTATTGTCAGGACTTGTTGTTCAGTAATTGATACTTCCTCTTTATCCTGGAAAAAGTTACCGGTTACAAAGTCATTTTTTTCTATCGGATAATAATCGGCATAGGTTACATCTCCTGATAGGGAAAGAGTACTATTCATTCTCCATGAGTTAATATTGAAGTGGTCATAAGGTTTTTGTGTAAGTGAATAATTTTGATTTACACTAAACTTTAAACCTTTAATTTCATAGGAGCCGGGATTAATTGTTAAAGTATGATTAAAATCTGCCCATGGTTTATCTTTATTTTCAAGATTATAACCTGTTGAGCTTCTTAGTACAAATAAATCATTCAACGATTTTTCTGCTTGTTCATTTTTTCCTCTGAGTTTCAGTTGCCATTTCTGTTCAAGACTTAATCCGATATTTCTTTCTCTTTTTCCTGCTGAGACACCAACACCCCCGAAACTATAAAAGCGACTGTTTTTTTCTGAGAAATCCGGACTATATCTAAAGCTAACCGATGGAGTCACAATATGCCTGACTGCTGTAACAGGTAGATTAGAAAATCTTCTTACTCCATAAAGGGTCATTGAAGCAGAACTGTTGGTGCTATATGAATATCCATGAACAAGTGTATTACCGTTATTATCTCTGTCAAACCAGGCATCCTGATAAGAAAGAGAGTTTCCTAGTTTAAGCCATCCAAAACTTGTATAATTCCATGACAATGATGCATTTTGCCTTATTCCTGCATGATGTTCACTTGTATAATATCCAAGAGAGTCTTTGGTATTTTTGTAAAATACTTGAGATAGAGAAGGAGAATTATCTTTTATATAACCGGTATGCACACCACCGGTTCCCCAGCTTACAGAAAAGTTTTTCCACCAATGATCCTGAGTTCTGACAGAATCAGGGATATTTGGAAATATTTCATGAATAGGTTTGGAGGGTAAGCTATATGAGAAAGTTGGTAAGATAATACTTTTGTTTTTATTTATCAAGTCTTCAGTATAAGAAGCTGAAGTATAAAAACTACTGACTTTAAAAGGTTTTCTATAAGAAATTCTTGAAGTTATTTGTTCTTGCAATCTTTTGTCTATGTCTGTATCAGTATCCCAGATCTGCCTTGAAGAAGCAAAATCCATACTTATATCTAAACTTGCTTTATCAGGTAAATTTTGATAATGACGGTAATTTAAAGACCAATCATTTCTATAAGAATCCGGACTTAATGTCCTGTTTTTATAGTCTCCGATAAATCTGCCGTTATAATCATATCTATCCAGGTAAATTAAATCAACTTTATAGTTTTGCCCTGTCTTTTCCATTAAATCAGTGCTAAATATAATATCAGAATAATCACTGAATACATAATAAAAAGCTATATTTTTTAAATACTTGCCTTCACTTTGATTAAAACCCGGTTCAGGAATTAAGATTCCTGATTTTCGACCTCTGCGAACACTAAAGGCAGCAAAAGGAAAGCCCATGACAGGGAATTCATTGACATAAAAAATTACCGGTTTACCTACAACCATGTGATCTCTGTAAAGCCTCATTTGTTTTGATCTGATATCAAAATGAGGGTGTTTAGCATCACAAGTGGTAAATATACCGTCATCAATATCAAAAACATCTTCACCAACTTTTCTTATTTCAGTACCATAATAATAGCCTTTTTCAAAACTACTGGCACCTCCTAATATAAAACCGGATTGAGTTTCAATATCAAAATGAACTTCTTCTCCGATAATAAGTTGATTCCCATCTTCCATAATGATTCTGCCAACTGCTTTTGCTTGGTCTTTCTGAAAATTAACCTTTATTGTATCTGCTTTTATAGTTGCATTGTGATAGATTAGTTCAGCATTTCCTGATAAAACAATCATTTCTTTATCAACAAAATAGAAAGAACTGTCTGCAACATAAGAAAGAGAATCCATTATTGTTTCTGTTCTTAGAGAATCAATGATAGCTGCAATCTGTGCATTTACATTGATGATTGTAAGGCTGAATATTATTAACAAAACACATTTTATTTTAATTGACATTTATTTCCTATCTGAATGAAACTAATTATTATACAATATATCATTAAGAACAAGAAAATCGTTCTTTTTTTTAGTGTCAAGTAAAAACAATAATAAATTATAATTTTTTTGTTGACTTATTTATGTTTTCGCTATAAACTGTTTGTTATGAGTTAAAAAAAGGAGTCATTATGCAGATTAAAAGATTTTTTTCAGTAAATCAATCTTGTAATAGTGTATGTAAACTTCTTTTCTTGTTAATTTTGGTTATTTTAATATTGTTTTTTGATATAAATACAGGAAGAGAGATAAGGCTAATATATTTGTTGGTTATACCTATATCTCTGGCTTCCTTATTAAACTTTAAAGTTTTAGCTTTACTTTTATCTATATTTATTCCTTTTAGCAGATTATTATTTTTTATATACTGGGATGTTAAAGATGAACTTTATATTGGGTTAGTAAATGCTGTGGTTAGGTCATTAGTATTGCTGTTTATCTGTTATTTTTCTTATAAAGCAAGGTTATATTATGAGTTGTCGAATAAACTTGAATTAGAAAAACTTCAAAAGAAAATAAAAATTCTTGAAGGTATATTGCCAATATGTTCAAATTGTAAAAAAATTAGAAACAAGCAAGGTAATTTTGAAGTAATGGAGTTATATATCTCTAAACATTCGGAAGCAGAATTTTCACATACCTTATGTTCGGACTGTTTGAAAAAACTGTATCCCGATTATTCTCAAGAGATAAAATAAAAAAGTATTAAAAAAAAGTATTGACAATCAAGAGTAATATTATATTTTAAGTAAAAAAGATTGGAGGTAAAATGGAAGTATGTGTTAAATGTAACAAGGAACTACCGGAAAATAATCCTTTATGTCCTAATTGCGGATTCAGAAATCTTTCTCTAACAGACACTAAATATGACAATTCAAAAAAGTTGATTTTAGTTGAAGGCGATAGCTTTACGATGGGTTATGATACCGGCTTGGATATCGAAAAACCTTCTCATCCGGTTACAGTTTCATCCTTTTATATTAGCAAGTATGCAGTTACACAAACTGAGTGGATAGAAATTATGGATAATAATCCTTCAGACATAGAAGGTGATTTATTTCCTGTTGAAAATATATCCTGGCTTGATGCAATATTATACTGTAACAAAAGAAGTATTAAAGAAAATTTAGAACCTTGTTATCTAATTAATTGTGATGAAGCTCTTGATGAATATGATATGAAAAGCTCCAAGCTGCAAAATATGCTACAAAAATTTGGTTGGAAAAGTCTAGAGGTTCTTTGTGACTTTGACAAAAACGGTTATAGATTACCAACTGAAGCAGAATGGGAATTTGCTATGCGTGGTGGTAAGTTATCAAATAATTTTCAATATTCAGGTAGTAATGATTTAGATGAAGTAGCTTGGTATATTGGAAATTCTGATTATACTTCACATCCTGTAGGAATAAAAAAGCCGAATGAACTCGGGTTGTATGATATGAGTGGTAATGTCTATGAATGGTGTTGGGATATATTTGGTAATTATACATCAGAGAGTTTAGTTAATCCTACCGGACCAAATACAGGACATAAAAGAGTTTTCAGAGGAGGAAGTTGGAGCAGTAAAAAAGAGTATTGTACTGTTTCAAACAGATATTTTAATGAGGAAAATCAAGAGACATTCAACATAGGGATGAGAGTAGTAAGAAGTTCAATCTAAAGTGATTAAATAAATTAAAGGGCTTATTTTTATAATAAGCCCTTATTATTTTATGCTTCAACAATACAAAGTGTATCGTATTTTTTTACATTATCACCCGGTTTGAAAGGTATTGTTTTGATAATCCCGTCACAAGGAGCACAAAGGTTATTATACATTTTCATAGCTTCAAGAACAAGTACAGTATCACCCATTTGAACTATATCACCTACATTTTTTTCATAACTGATGATATTTCCGGGCATAGGTGCTAAAATACCGTGTTCTCCATGAGCAAAAGTAGGTTCAGGGTTTGGCTGGTGTACTGCTGGGGGAATCGATTTTTCTTCTTTACTTTTGTTTAATATTTTGTTGTTTTTGTTAATTCTAAATCCTTCAGGTAAGACAACTTCAACATTAAATTTTTCACCATCAACAATGACTTCAAAGTTTTTGCTTTGTTTTTCTGATAAATCTATTTTTATGTCACTCATTAATACTCCTTATCTTTTGCTGTTTAATTTCATTTGTATTGCATTTCTGTTAGCCATGATCAGTTGTTTTCCCCATTGTGTCCAGGCACTGGGTTCGGATATGAATTGAGAGGGATTATTAAGTACTTGTTCTGTTTGAGCTTGTTCAATGATAGCTTTAACTGTTGCAATCGCAGCGGCTTTCTTTTTATTTTCCATAGAAAACTCCTTATTATAATGGAACATTTCCATGTTTTTTAGGTGGTAGGGTTTCAGTTTTAGACGCCATAGCTTCTAGAGCATCAATAAGTCTTATTCTTGTTTCAGCAGGTCTTATAATTGCATCGATATAACCTCTTTCAGCAGCAATAAATGGATTTGAGAATAAATCTTCATATTCTTTAATCTTTTCTTCTCTTTTAGCTGTAGGGTCATCTGCTGTTTGAATATCTTTTCTGTAAATTATATTTGCTGCACCTTGAGCACCCATAACAGCTATTTCTGATGACGGCCATGCAAAAATCATATCAGCTCCAAGATGTTTAGAACTCATGGCAATATATGAGCCACCATAATTTTTTCTGGTAACTACTGTTAATTTTGGCACTGTTGCTTCAGAATAAACCCAAAGAAGTTTTGCTCCATGTCTGATAATTCCATGCCATTCTTGTTGAGTACCCGGTAAATATCCCGGTACATCAACGAAAGTTAATAAAGGAATATTAAAAGCATCACAGGTTCTGATAAATCTTGCTGCTTTATCAGAAGCATCGATATCTAAACAACCTGCTAAAACTTTTGGTTGATTTGCAATAATTCCTACAACTCTGCCGTTTAATCTGGCATATCCCACAACAATATTTGTTGCATAATATGGATGAACTTCAAAGAAGTCATTATCATCAACTATGCTATGTATTATATCTT
>CAZJNG010000031.1:0-11100 GCA_964547265.1 uncultured Candidatus Cloacimonadota bacterium
TTTAGAAGACAACAAGCAAGGGTGCTTGTTGAACAATTCTGCATTTTGAGACAGCTTTTAAATAAAAATGTTATTCTCTTTAAAACCTAACTGAACTTTTTTATCTTTCCTTATAACCGGTGTCTTCATTATCAATGGATAATCTAATATTACTTGTTTAGGGTCATGACTCATATATTTCAGATTCCTTTTTTCGTACTCCTTTGAGTCAGTATCAATAATCTCATCAATAGAATAAAACTGGAGTACATTATTTAATTCTCCTTGACTCATACCTTTAACAGTCAAGTCAATAAACTGGATATCTATTCTTCTTTCTTTAAAATATCTTAAGGCTTTTTGGGTTTCTTTACATTTTTTTGTGCCAAAAACTTGATACATTTATTCCTCTTATTTTACTTTTAAAAACTTAGCACTGAAATGGACTTCACCATCTGAAATCTTAATTAAATAAACACCGGAACTTATATTATTATCTAGTTTAAAAGAAGTATCTAGTTTAGAGTTATAAATTCCTTCATGAATTACTTGTCCTTTTATATTAAAAATAGTTACTTTTAAGTCATTTTCAAAATCATGATTTAAATCAATATTAAAAACACTTTTTACAGGATTAGGATAAATTCTTAATTTTGGATTTTGAATAGCGATAACAGTATCATCATCAGTTATAGTATTATTTAAAGAATTTTTTATCCCTAACATCAAGTAATAAGTTTCAATACTCAAGGAAATCATAAAAGTATTAAAATTAAAAGATTCATCATCATCTTCTAATAATTGATAAAAATCAGTAATTATATCTTCTTCATAAGAATCAAACAAATCCCATATACCTTTTAAATCATCTTGATGAAAATATATAGTATTTAACAAACTTGAATAGTTTGGGATATTCATCAATAAACTCTTTATCTCCTGAGAAAGCCCGGCTAAATCAAGAGAATTTTGCATAAAAAATCTCGGGATATACGGCATTACAGGAGTGACTGCCGGAAAACCTGTTATACTCCAAAAAATCGGTATCTCATCATAATTATTAATACCTTCAATAATCACGGCATTAGTTGTATTTTGATTACAAATACTTGTTTTTATGTCAATAAAAGATTCATATCCATAAGTATGCCCATAATAAGGTATTTCATAAGCCTGATTTGCTTCAAAAGAAAAATCTCTAACCAAATTGTCAATCAAAGAAGATACATTAATTAAACCTTGTTCTTTTAATGTCTCCATTTGATAGATAGCTCTTTCGTATCTTTCAATACCGTTAGATGAGCCTCCGGTAAAACTAAAATTTGTCCGAATAATATAACCTTCAGGATAATCATCGACATTATTAACATCAAATTTTTCCCAAGAATTATTTGAAATTTCATACATTATAGCGTTACCATTAGCATCTGTTACTGCAAAATTACCTTTTGTTGCTCTTCCTGTTGAATTAGATTGATTTAAATAATCTTCAAAATGCTCGATATTTTCAAAATTTGACAAAGCATAAGCCATGAAATTACCATTACCCGATGAGTTATTACCTTGTAAATCAAGAGATAACGAGTTTAAGATTGAAAACCCTTTTGAATTAACCCCCATCCAAACCCTGTCATAAACATTATTGGTAATCACTCCAACATAAGGATATATACCATTAACATTATAAACCGGATAGGTATTCGATACACTAGAATCTCTTGATTTCCAAATAATCGGACGACCTCTCTCTGTTAAGTCAGCTCTTACAATCCCTATTGTACAGGGAAAGAGTTGAAATATTGAGAATAATAACAATATAGTCAAACTTACTTTATGTTTCATAGTTACTCTTTATCTTGTGCATATAGTACCTCTTAAACAAAAAATAATTCTTTACTATTTTTAGGCAAGTAATATTTTTGATTAAGGAGAATAAAATGACAAAATTAGAAAAATTACTCATAGAAAATATTAAGAAAACAATTGCTGATATTTCATTAATTGATTATAACGAGCAGTGTCTACTAGGACTATCCGGAGGAAAAGATAGTATGGCACTATATGATTTACTAAAATCGTTAAATGTAAATTTTATTCCAGTACATATTAATCATAATTGGGAAAAATCTTATCAATTTGATAATTTACTTCCTAAGGATACAATTGTTGTTAATAGTGATATAGCCAATTTATTGCTGAATAAAAATATTAAAAACAATTATTGTTTTGTATGTTCTCGTGAAAGAAGAAAATTACTTTTAACATGGGCAAAAGAAAATAATATTAACAAGATTATACTAGGTCATAATAAAAATGATGTAGCAGAAACACTACTGTTAAACATTTTTTACAGTAGAGAAATATCAACTTTAATGCCCAAACAACCATTATTCGATAACCAATTTACTATTATCAGGCCATTATATGAGATTGAAGAGTATTTAATATCTAAATTTATAATCGAGAAGAAAATCACAGTTATTAAAAATTCTTGTCCTTATGCTGAAAAAAGTAAAAGAAAAGTTGTAAGAGATTTATTGAATGACTTAAAAAAAACTCAAACTAACAATAGACATTTTGATTTAACAGATAATATTTATAGTTCACTAAAAAATGTAAACTCCAAATTCATTCCGTTCAAAATCAAATAATAAACTCATACTTCTGATTTACTGCTTTAAAGAAGCTGTCTCAATAAGTAATCTTTATCATCACGAACAACATCTACTATGCGAGAGATTGACTTGTTTAGGCTAAGAGATTGCATAATTCTGACTTTCCGCAGGTAAAACAATTTTACATTTATTTTATGTAAGTACCAAATTAAATATTAATTAAACTGTTATAATTCAATTATTTATATCAACTAATTAATCATGATTATGCAATTTATATCTAAGGAAAGCATGAAGTATGTCATTGTTTTTTGTAAAGTATTTTCTTACTTATTAAAAGTTAGATGATAGTACATATTAACCAAGATTTAGGTGACCTCCAAGATGCTTTTTCCCTCTTGGAGGTCACTGAAAGATTAACGGTACAATGTTACTGAGATTGTGTAGTCTCACCTATAGAAAAATATTTCAAAATTTAAGTCTCTAAAACCTGTTGTTATGATACCTTCAAATGATTAATATGGTTTTAAGTTAAAACTATAAATAATCAAATTAGAACTCATTCAAAAATTAATGATAAAAACATCAAGTTTTAACTATGTAAAGTCAGATTAAATATTAAGATTGACAAAAATATGCAACTTTAGTTATTAGGAACAAAACATGCGTTTGATACATATAATAAAAATTTTAATAATGGAGGACTTTTATGGAAGGCAAATATTTTAAAAAACTATTAGGTCAAAAATGTTATCTATCCCCAATTTCTTTAGAAGATGTTAATTATTATACAGAATGGTTAAATGATTTCTCTGTAACTTTAAATTTAGGACTGAGTGGAGTTAATATCACTCTGGAAAAAGAAAAAGAATTATTAAAAAAACTCTCTAATGAATATGTCTTTGCGATAATTGATAAAGAATCAAATAAATTAATAGGTTCAACAGGTTTACATCATGTTGATTTAATTAATGGAAATGCTGAATTTGGAATAAATATAGGTGATAAGAATTTTTGGAATAGAAATTATGGTACTGAAGCGACTATGTTGATTTTAGATTATGGTTTTAATATACTTAATTTACATAATATTCATTTAAGAGTTTTAGCATTTAATAACAGAGCCTTAAAATGTTATGAAAAAGTCGGTTTTAAAACAATTGGAAAATTGACAGAAGTTAGACAAATTGCAGGAGAAAGATTTGATATGGTAATCATGGAAATCCTTGCTAAAGATTTTAAAGGAGACTTTATTAAAAAAGCACTGAATGAAGTCAAACAAGAAAAAGCCGGATTGGATTTAAAACTAGTATAATATGTTTAAAGAAATAATCGGACAACATAATGCGGTCAATATCCTCAGCAATGCTATCAAGCATGACAAAGTAGCACAAGCTTACATCTTTTATGGTCCGTCAGGCTCCGGGAAATTATTTACCGCTTTTAATTTTGCTAAAGCCTTAAACTGTTTAAAAAGACTCAAATCTTCTGATCGGAATTATACTCCGCAAAATCAAGAAAAACTTGAACTGCCTTGCAATGAGTGTATTTCTTGTAAAAAAATAGATACCTTTAATCATCCCGATGTTAAGCTAGTATTTCCAATCCCAAATTATAGTATGGATGAAACAGGTGTTGTAAAATCTAATCAAGAATTTCTGGAAATTCAATCATATATAAATAATAAAATTAAGTCCCCATGGCAAGATTATCATTTTGAAAAAGCAACGGCAATAAGAATTGACCAGATAAGACACTTACAAAAAGATGTGAGTATGTCAAGCCATGAAGGAAGGAAAAAGATTTTTATATTTGAACATTTCGAAACTCTAACAACATCAGCCTGTAACGCTTTTCTAAAAACACTGGAAGAACCTCCAGTCAATACACATTTCATAATGACTGTAAACAGTATTTCCAACCTCTTGCCAACAATTATTTCAAGATGTCAAAAAGTTGAATTTCATTCCTTATCATCTGATTTAATTGAAAAACACTTGATAAATAACCTATTTATCGAACCTGTTAAAGCAAGATTGTTTGCTAGATTATCAAACGGTAACTTTAAAAAAGCATTAAATTTATCAAATGACGAGAATTTGGAAACTATGAATGTAACTATTGAGTTTTTACAAATTGTCTTATCAGGTAATGATTATGAGTTTATCAACTGGATAGATAAACACTTTGCAAAAAATAGTAAAAATTCAAATCTTTTCAAAAATTTTATTGAATATCTAAATCTATGGATAAGTGATTTACAAATGTTTAACCTTAGCCAAGATAAACTTATATATATTAATCAAATCGCTCTAATTGGTCGTTTTTACTCTAAAAATCCATTACTCTTAGAATGTTTACCTGCTCTACAATTAAAAATTGATGAATGTCTTTCAAAATTTCAAGGTAATGTAAACATTAAACTCATTTTAAACCAAGTATATATTTCTTTTAAACAAACATTCTGATAAAAAACAGACTCAACCTTATGGATGAGTCTGTAATAATTTTTAAAATTAACTTAAGTCCTGTAATCTTTTTTCTACAAGAGATTTAATTTCTTCCAATCTATCAGGCGTAGTAGCTTCAAATCTCATAACTAAAGCAGGTTGAGTGTTAGAAGCACGAATCAATCCCCAGCCATCTGCAAAATTAATTCTCATGCCATCAATATCAATTATCTCATGACCTTCTTCAAGAAATGAATTTTTAACTTTTTCTACTATTTCAAACTTAGTTTCTTCTACAGTATCAAAACGAATCTCCGGAGTATTGTACATTTTTGGTTGGTCTGCAAGTAACTCACTACATTTTTTATCTGAATGAGATAAAATTTCTGCAAAGCGAGCACAGGCATAAATAGCATCATCAAAGCCCAAGTATCTGTCTCCTAAGAAAATATGTCCTGACATTTCTCCACCAAAAGCAATGCCTTCCTCTTTCATTTTATTTTTAATATTTGCATGACCTGTTTTATACATAATTGGAATACCTCCATGTTTTTTGATATCATCATAGAGGTTTTTAGAACATTTGACATCACCTAAAACAGGTTTGCCGGGATTTTTTGCCAAATAGTCACGAGCCAAAATATTTAAAATTTGGTCACCATAAACCATTTGACCTTTATCATCAATTACACCAATTCTGTCTGCATCACCATCTAAACCAAGTCCAACTTCGTACTCACCTTTTTTCATTTCACTAATCAAATCAGTCATATAGGCTTCTATTGTAGGATCCGGATGATGATTAGGGAATGTACCGTCTAATTCACAATACATTTCTTTAACCTCACAGCCCAGTCTTCTTAGGATGTCAGGTAATATAGGACCACCGACACCATTTCCGGCATCAACAATACATTTAACCGGTCTGTCTAGTTTAATATTTTCAACTATGTAATCAGAATAGATTTTTATTATACCTTCATAAGTACTTGCATTCCCCTGACCTTGTGCGAAATCAGCACTTTTTATAATCTGATATATTTCTTGTATTTGTTCACCAAAAACACTAGACATACCAAGATTGAGTTTTATTCCATTATAATCAGAAGGATTATGACTTGCAGTTATCATAGCACCTGCATCTGTTTTGAGATGCCATATAGCAAAATATAATACCGGACTTGCACAAATACCAATATCTTGGACATCACATCCGGTTTCAGTTAAACCTTTAATAAAAGCTTCTTTATAAGCAGGTGTAGTAAGTCTGGCATCTCCGCCGATTACTACAGATTTCTTGTTATGTTTTCTTACAAAAGTTCCGAAAGCTTTACCTATCAGGTATAAATTTTCAACACTTAAATCCTTATCGACTATCCCTCTGATATCATATTGTCTGAATATCTGTTGATTAATCATTTTGATTCTCCTCTTCTATAAATTTTGTTAAGATTGGCTTTAATAATTCAAAAGCTTTAGCTCTATGGCTAATTTTGTTTTTGACTTGTTCATTCATTTCTGCATAAGTTTTATCGTAACCGGTAGGAATAAATACAGGGTCATAACCAAAGCCATTTGAGCCTCTTTTGGTTTCGATAATATTACCTGACATCTCCCCTATTGCATAATCAATTATCCCTTTATCAGGATGTGCTAATATTGCGATAGTTTTAAATACTGCATAACGGTCATCACAGGCATTAAGTTCATTTAAAAGCTTGTTGACATTGTCATCATAACTGCAATTTTCTCCTGCGTATCTTGCTGCTTTTACGCCGGGTTCGTCATTTAATCCTCTAACAAAAAAGCCTGTGTCATCTGCAATAGTGGGCAGATTTAAAATTTTAGCTGTTTCTAAGGCTTTTTTTGATGCATTATCAAGTAAGGTATCTGCGTCTTCTTCTATTTCCGGTAGCTCAGGATAATCTCCTGCAAATACAAACTGACAATCTATATCTTTTAAAATCTCTATAAGCTCAGTAAACTTATTCTTATTCCTCGTGGCAATAACTATTTTCATCAAATTATGAACCTATTCCTCTTAAAATCTTTTTTATTGTTCTAAATACAGGGTCTTGAATATTACTTTCAATTTTTTCAATAATTGCTCTTATTAGAAATATTACATTCTGATTACCTGACCAATTATCAATAAGTATCTGTTCATCAATATCTTTTAGAAGCATATCTAAACCAAGTATTAAGATTACTAAATCATCAATAAACCCTATAATAGGGATAAAGTCAGGTATTAAATCAATAGGCATAACTACATATCCTATTAAACATGAAACTAGTACCTTTTTATTAGAAGGGATTCTTTTATCGAAAAATAACCTTGTAACAAGGATAAAAAGATCAGGCAAGAAAAACAAAAAATCTTTTAACTGTAACTTCTCAGGATCTTCTGTATCAGGAAATTTGTCACACAATTTTTTCCGTAATCTCTCGTAAAATCTAAATTTAAGATCTTCATCATTTACAATCTTACCTGCGATGTTTCTTAATTTTTCTTCATCAATCTCTTCTGAAGTATATACTTTTTCATCTTGGTCAATCATAATAACCTCCTTTTTAAAGGTAAAATATCAGACTTGTTATCACTTCTACAAACCCTGTAAAACTTCATTAACTGTATTTAACTTTGTTTGAACTTCTTCTTCTTTATCTTTTTCTTTTTCAATAACTTCAGGTTTCGCATTACTGATAAATTTCTCATTCTTGAGTTTATTTTGAATCATTAGTAGTTCTTTTTCCAATTTTTCTTTTTGTTTGCTTAATTTTGCTTTTTCTGCATCTAAATCAACCAAACCGGTAAGAGGAAGAAATATCTGTATATCTTCAACAACTGCAACAAGTGATGAGGTCGGTTTTTCTAAATCAATATTAGCCTCTAAATCTTTAACTTTAGCTAATTTAGCAATATATCCCTGATAATCAGAATAAAGTTTAATTTGTGAATCATCTGATACTTTGAGCTTTACATCAATTTCTTTACCTAAAGGTATATTGACTTGTTTCCTAAGATTTCTAATAGCAGTAATTGTTTTTTGAATTAAGCCCATTGATTGATTAATCTCATTGTTAATTAGATTCTTGTCTGCAATTGGGAAATTAGCAATAATTAAGGCTTTTTCAGGCATTGAGAATATATCTTTGATGATTTGCCAAACTTCTTCAGTAATAAATGGCATAATCGGATGTAAAAGCCTCATAGATGACTGCATAACATCCAGTAAAACATATTTTGTAGTCAGTAAAGTACCTTCTTGTTTGTCATTATAAAACTTCTCTTTAGCCATTTCAAGATACCATGAACAGAATTCATCCCAGATGAATTGCATAAGTGTTTGAGCTGCATCATTAAATCTAAGATTTTGATAATAGTTGTAAACTTCATCAGTTACCTGATTTAAACGGCTGTAAATCCATTTATCTGCTATGTCCATTTGTAAGTCTTCTTTATTAGGCAAACCTTGTATATTTTCAATGTTCATCATAATAAATCTAAAGGCATTCCAGATTTTATTACAGAAATTTCTTCCTGTTTCTAAAATCTCGTCTGAATAATAAGAGTCCTGTCCTTTTGGTGTATTAAAAATTATACTAAACCTTAAAGCATCTGCTCCAACATTATTAATAATATCAATCGGATCAGGGCTATTTCCCAATGATTTACTCATTTTTCTGCCTATTGAATCACGAACAATGCCATGTAGTAAAACTGTATCAAACGGTATCTTATTTTGAAATTCCAGAGTTGACATTATCATTCTAGCAACCCATAAATAAATTATTTCAGGAGCAGTTATTAATAAATTCGTTGGTAAATAATAATCTAAATCAGGTGTTTTATCAGGCCAACCCATTGTTGAAAATGGCCATATCCATGATGAAAACCATGTATCAAGCACATCTTCATCCTGTCTAAAATCATGATGATGACATTTAGGGCATAACTCAGGTTTTTCAGCTGAAACGATAAGTTGGTTACACTGATTACAATAATATGCAGGAATGCGATGTCCCCACCATATTTGACGAGAAATACACCAGTCTCTAATGTTGTTCATCCAGTGCATATAAACCTTTGTCCATCTTTCAGGATAAAACTTAATCTCTTCTTTTTCAACAACTTCTATTGCTCTTTCTGCAAGTGGTTTCATTTTAACAAACCATTGGTCAGACAGATATGGTTCAATTACTGTATCACAACGATAACAATGACCTACTGAATTATCATGATTTTCTATCTTTTCAAGCAGATTTTCATTTTCCAACTGTTCAACTATCAATTTACGAGCCGTAAACCTGTCTTTTCCGCAGAGTCTTTCTCCTGCAAATTTATTCATTTTACCATGTTCATCCATAACAATTAACTGTTCTAGGTTGTGTCTTTGACCAACTTCAAAATCATTAGGGTCATGTGCAGGAGTTATCTTTACACATCCGGTTCCAAAATCCTTATCTACATAATCATCAGCAATTACAGGTATCGCTCTATTAGCAATAGGTAAAATAACATTTTTTCCAATTAATGAAGCATATCTTTCATCTTTTGGATTTACGGCAATAGCAACATCACCAAGCATAGTTTCAGGTCTTGTAGTTGCAACAACCAAATAGCCTGATTTATCTTCGTATGGGTATCTTAAATGCCAAAGTTTTCCTTTAGTATCGGCATATTCAACTTCATCATTTGCCAATGCAGTTACGCATCGAGGACACCAGTTTATAATATATTTTCCTTTATAAATAAGACCTTTGTTATAAAGATGAATAAAGACTTCGTTTACGGCTTTGGATAAACCTTCATCCATAGTAAACCTTTCTCGAGACCAATCGCAAGAAGCTCCAAGTTGTTTAAGTTGCTCAATAATATGAGAACCTTTTTGATTCTTCCATTCCCATATTCTTTTAATAAGTGCTTCTCTTCCAATATCATGTCTTGTAAAACCTTCTTTTGCAAGTTCTTTTTCAACCATATTTTGTGTTGCAATACCGGCATGATCTGTTCCTGGTATCCAAAGAGTAGGTTCTTGTAACATTCGATGAAATCTTATTGCAACATCTTGCAGGGTATTGTTCAAAACATGCCCCATATGTAAGATACCTGTAACATTTGGAGGTGGTATGAGGATTGTGAAAGGTTTTTTATTTTTATTTTCAATTGGCTTAAAGAAGTCATTATCCATCCAGTATTTATACCATTTTTTTTCTGTCGTTCCTGCTTCGTAATTTTTATTTAATTCCATTAGTTCTCCGTTTATTTTAATAAATTTTCTTTTTTTAGAAAGTCTTGATGAGACCAAAAAGCAATCTCAGGTAAATCATTAAGATTAAAAAAAATTGCTTCTTCGGCATCATCACCTGCTTTTAAATTACCTTTTATGTTTTTTATTTTAAATCCTAGCGATAATACTCTTTCATAGATTGGTGAAAAGCCTGAATAATAACCTATAAAATGATCGATTTCTCCTGTCAAGCCTGTTTCTTCTTGAAGTTCATCCAAAACAGCTTCTTCTGGAGTTTGCCATATCTCCATATACCCACTAGGCAAAGCCCAGAAACCGGATTGAGGTTCAAATCTTCTTTTTATTAAGAGTAGTTGATTATTCTGATTTGTCACCACGCAAGCGACTGCAGGGATGGGATTTTTATAAAAAACCCATCCACACCTCCGACAATGAGGTCTGAGCTTATCTTCTCTATCAATTTCCAAGACAAGCTTTTCTCCACACTTTAAACAGTAATTAATTCCATTGTAAGATTCTTTTTTTATCATAAATCTATAAAAAATTGTATTTGATACTTTGTCAAGTAAAAAGATAATAAACTAAGATTAATATGATGAAACTATGTAAATCTGATTTTCAGAACTTAAATTTTAGAATATTTACCTTATTTTATATACGAGTTTTAGACAATAAAGATAAATTTCACATGAATTGTTCAGGCAACAATATGATTAAAAAGGAAACAATTTTATCAATTGTTTCCTTGATTTTAAAGAGAATCATTGTTAAGTTATATGATATTATGTTTCGAAGATAATA
>CAZJNG010000032.1:0-11033 GCA_964547265.1 uncultured Candidatus Cloacimonadota bacterium
CAAAATACACAGTCGCCACCCCGCAAGAACTCCCCGAAAATTCAGAGCCTTTAGGTAGCTATCCATTTAGCGGGTTGTTCAAGATTGATATAATAAATGCTCAAAGAGGTTTTTCCGATCCAAAATCAGCTGAAGACGGTTCAAGAAGTGATCGCAGACTTTCTGCTCAATTTAGGACTTATTTCGAAAAGCATCTTAACCCTTCTGAACTACCAGATATTAAAGATCTTGACGCTTTAGATGCTATTGAGACTGCCAGAACTGCTTTTGATAAACGTCTTAAAGAAAGTTTTAAAACTTCAATCAGCGAACTGGAAGGATTAAATTATCCAGGTTTTAGCGATCCAAAAATACAGATTTCAAGTAAAGTGAACCCACTCGAAGGACTGAACCACGATGCAGCTATTCAATTCAATGTTTTACGAGATGATACAAAGCCAGACGATATAGCACTATGCCTTCCAGAAAAGTACAATGGTTTGGGATACCAAAACCTTATATCTATGATTTTCAATTTAATCCGTTTTCGTGATGAATGGATGCGAGTTGGAAAGGCTGGCAAACGAACAGAGCATAGTGATGACTATATTGAACCTCTTCACATTGTACTTGTCGAAGAACCGGAAGCCCATCTTCATGCTCAGGTGCAGCAGGTATTTATAAAAAAGGCATATGATGTACTAAGAAATCATGTTGATTTAGGTGAAAAAAATCAATTTTCTACCCAACTGGTAATCAGTACTCATTCCTCTCATATTGCACATGAAATCGATTTTCAGAGCTTACGTTATTTTAAAAGAATGCCTGCGAAGTGTGCGAAATCAGCTCCATGCGCCGCTGTAGTTAACCTTTCAAGTACTTTCGGAGACGGTTCTGAAACAGCTAAATTTGCCACACGCTATTTAAAAACAACGCATTGTGACCTTTTCTTTGCAGATGCTGCAATATTGGTAGAAGGACCTGCAGAGCGAATGCTTGTTCCTCACTTTATCAAAAACAAGTTTCCGGAACTGGATAGAAATTACATTTCTTTTCTTGAAATTGGGGGAAGCCATGCACACCGCCTTAAGACTTTGATTGAAAAATTAGGTCTTTTGACCCTCGTGATAACTGATCTGGATTCTATCGGAAAAGATACAACTTGCAAAGTCCGACCCGAAAGAGGAAAAGAGTATCGCACCAGAAATGATACTATTAAATCTTGGGTTCCATCATTAAAAAACCTTGATGATGTTTTAAAGACCAGCCATACTGATAAAGTTAAAGATGACCTTGTAAGAGTCGCCTATCAATATAAGATTAAGCTAAGATATTCCGGTAAAAAAGTTACAGCTATTCCTTATACATTTGAGGATGCTTTAACCTTAAGCAATATCTATGTTTTTAAAAACAAAACAGATGCCAATGGTTTAATCAAAAAAATGGCGAATGCCGTTAACAAGCCAACAATTTCTGAGGCTTGTCAAGATTTATATGACGCACTAGGGAAAAACAGCAAAAAGGCAGAAATGGCTCTAGAATTGCTTTACACCACAGAACCAAATGAATTAGAACCTCCCCATTATATCGCCGAAGGCTTGAGTTGGCTTCAAAATGCTTTAAAACATAAACACCAAGAATATCTAATTATAGCTGATAGTGAGGTGTCTAAATGACTAACAATTACAATGTTGCCCAATCTCCTGTTGATGAAGAAATTTATAACTGTCTAAATCTTGATAATCCTAAAAGCTTTTTTTTGTTCGCCGGGGCTGGAGCCGGTAAAACCAGAAGCCTTGTTGAAGTTCTAAAACGATTCAGACGCGAGAACATAACGAGATTTAGAAAGAACGGTCAGAAAGCTGCAATTATAACCTATACAAATGCTGCCTGTGACGAGATAAAAAGTCGTCTTGAGTACGATTCGGCCTTCCATGTTTCAACTATCCATAGCTTTTCATGGGAGCTTATTTACCCCTATACCAATGATATTCGTAACTGGTTAACATCCAAACTTGTAGAAGAAATAGCTGACTTAAGAAAAATGCAAGATAAAGCCAGAAGCACCACTACAAAGACTTACATTGACAGGAAAAGGAAAATTGAGCTTAAAAATAAAAGGTTAAGTATTTTGCCCAATATTAAAAATTTTACCTATAGTCCAAACGGTGACAACTTAGAAATAAACTCCTTAAATCATGAGGAAGTTATCAAGGTTACGGCTGATTTTGTTAAAAACAAACCACTGATGCAGAACATTCTCATACAAAGATATCCAATTATTTTAATAGATGAAAGTCAGGACACTAAAAAGGAACTGATTGATGCTTTTTTCGAAGTTCAAAAAAATAAATCTGCCAATTTATCTCTTGGTTTGTTTGGTGACACAATGCAACGCATTTATGCCGATGGAAAAGCTGATTTAAGTCAAAACATTCCTAATACATGGGCAAAGCCTGTAAAGGTAATTAATTACAGATGTCCAAGGCGTGTGATCACTCTAATCAATAAAATACGCTCTGTCGTTGATGATCAAAGTCAAACACCTCATAAAGAGGAAGATGGATTTGTCCGTTTATTCATTGTAGATACAAATAGTGCAGTTGATAAAGCAGTCGTTGAAGCTAAAATTACTCTACAAATGGGTACATTAACAGGTGACCAGAAATGGAATCATCCTACTCAAACAGATGTGAAGGTATTGACATTAGAACATCATATGGCGGCTAATCGTGGCGGATTTGCGACTTTTTTTGATCCATTATACAGTGTTAATAGATTAAAGACAGGTCTGCTTGACGGTTCTTTATCTGGTGTTTTATTATTTTCTAAGCGAGTGTTGCCGTTAGTTAAAGCCATGCAAGCAAATGACAAGTTTGCAGCATCAAGGGTTATACGTGAAAATTCTACATTAATTCAAAAGGCTGTTTTAAAAAACTCCACTAACTCAATTGAAGCGATAGCAAAAGCAAAAAATGCTGTAGATTCTTTGTTTTCACTGTGGGCTGATAGCACAGACCCTACTCTCAAAGATATATTGACAGAGGTTGCTCGTAGTGGCATTTTCCAGATCCCAGATTCACTGTTGCCGATAGCTAAAAGGTTGGTTGAAGAACAGAAAACTGAAGAGGAATCCTTTGATGAAACAGAATCAGACCCGGTTATAGATGCTTGGGATATTGCATTAAAATGCAAGTTCAGTGCTTTTAAAAAGTATGTGAAATACATCTCTGACGAATCCCGTTTTGGAACTCATCAAGGAATTAAAGGGTTAGAATTTAAAAGAGTTATGGTAATTATAGATGATGATGAGGCTCGTGGCTTTTTATTCAGTTATGATAAATTGTTTGGTGCAGTTGAGCCAACAGTTACTGATATTAGAAACGAACAAGAAGGAAAAGAAACTAGCATTGATCGTACTCGTAGGCTTTTTTATGTCACATGCAGTCGTGCAGAGGAAAGCTTAGCTATCGTTGCATATACTAAAAACCCAGATAAAATAGCAAAATACGCACTTGAACAAGAGTGGCTTACTGAGGGTGAAATAATCCATTTATAAGAAATCCTTAATCAGGCCAGGCGAGAAGGTTTATAAGTGTTAAATTTCATTCTGGAATTGTAGAGAAGTTTATGAAATGGATTCTATTCTGTTATCTCATGTAGTACAGAAATAATTCATTAGTCGATTTTTTTTGAATTGAGTTAATCTCTTCAATTTAAAAACATTTTGTAAGCATCTCTTGATTTGACTTATTCTAGTTTTTCCAAAATGAAATATAATATTTTAGTTTTACAGCATAAGACGGGCTATATTTATCATTATCTCCTTATGGAGAAATTCTCTAAATTAGCAAATAGGTAAGACTCTATTAATAGTCTAACTTTTAGTAAGTATCGATTATCACGAAAAGCAAGGATTTATGTGATTGTTTCAGAATAAAATAGAATCACATTGAAGTAAATACTTTAAATATATAAAAAAATTTAATTGACAAATATTCACATTTTAAAAAATAAAATTGTATTAAGTAAGATTTTGGAATAAATTTAAAAAGTATAAATTAAACAATGCATTATTAGTAATAATTTTGCTAAGTGTGTTAATTTCATGCAGTAATTCTACTAAAAGTGAATTTGATGGTCTTGATCCATTTACTAATGGTGGAACGGAAAGGAATATGATAGCTGTAATAAGTGATATGCATCTTGGTGCAGATTTATCTTATGCTGAATGTAATCATAACCTTAAATATTTAAAGAATTTTTTATTAAGACTTAAGAAATCACCAAATGTTAAAGAGTTAGTTATTGCCGGAGATTTACTTGATGAATGGTTTGTGCCTGCTCCGATTAATACTTATGACGGTAAAGACCAAGCAGATTTTGTACAACGCATAGCTGAAGCCAATGAAGGTGTAATAGATGCTATTAATGGCATAATTAATGACAATAAAATTTTAGTGACTTATGTACCCGGGAATCACGATTTGACAATAACTGAAGCAAGTGTTGAACTAATTCTTCCCGGTATAAATCAATCACGCGATCCGGAACTTGGATTAGGCACTTACTCTCCAATCGGATATCCTAAAATAGCAATTGAACATGGGCATCGTTACAATTTCTTTTGTGCTCCGGATCCTTTCTCAAATCAAGACATTGCTCCCGGAACAATAACACCTCCGGGATACTTTTTTACAAGAATTGGTGCTCTTCATGTTGCACAAGGTTATCCAACAGTAGCAGGTGATACTTTATCAGTTGTTACTCCAAATCAATCCGGTGATGAAAGCCAAACTCTTATGTATTCATACAGAAGATTATGGGAATGGGCTATTGATTATCTTAAGATTAATAATAAATTTGAAGAAGATATTATTGTTACTAATCTTGACGGCTTTACCGAAACTTACTGTGTTAATGATTTAGTACCTTATCAAACTACACCGGGTGGAGTAATTGATGTAAATTTATATAAAGGCATTCAAGATACTTGGTATCAAAGACAAATACATAACCGTGTTAATATTCCGATTCCTACAGCTCATGCAATTAGTAATTCAGCATCTGAAAGTGATCTAAGTGAACAAGCTAAGATTCAGTATTTTCAAAATCCTAATTCTGATGTGAGACTTGTAGTTTTTGGACATACTCATGTTGCTAAAATAGAAGCTTCTGTAGATCATAACGGTGATAAAGCTATTTATGTTAACTCCGGTACATGGATTGACCATAATTCATTAGCTTCTACAAAGATGGACTTTGTAGTAATTACCCCACAGAGTGATGATGAAACTTCTCAGACTTCAGTTAAACTTTATAACTATAATGACGGAAAAGCTACTTTAATGACTTCTGACTCATTACGCTTCTAAATTATAATTTCAGATAAAATTATATATTATTAGTTTAGGCTATGTGTGATAAAACAGCACATAGCCTTTACCAAATATCGCTCCGACTTGTAATAAACTTATTAATTGATTTTATTATAGTTAGGACATTTTTATAAAAGTTATTATGCTCACAATCATATAATTCTACAGCCTTTGGAGTTAAGTTTAAAAATGAAAATATTTTAATTTTCATATTGACAAAATAAAATGTCTTTTTAATATTTGACAAAAGGAGTATTTAATGAAATATTTAAGATTTCCATTTATGTCAATAATAGGTCAAGAAGAAGCAAGTTTAGCCATAATATTGAATATTATCAATCCGCAAATCGGTGGTATTTTAATTTCCGGCACAAAGGGAACAGGTAAAAGTTCATTAATTTATGGAATCCCACAGATTAGTCCTGAGATAAAAGTCTTTGCAAATTGCAAGTATAACTGTTTAATTGAGGATATTGAAAATCAATGCAGTAACTGCAAGAAAAATAAAGACTTAATAGACTCTTCCATAATTAACAAAGAACTTGAAGTTGTAAATATTCCATTGAACATCAGCGAAGATAATTTGTTTGGCAAGATTGATGTCGAACAGTTACTTAAAGACGGTACAAGACATTTTATACCCGGAATTTTAGCAAAGGCAAACAGACAAATTCTATATCTTGACGAAGTTAATTTGTTACCTGATCATATAATTGACAGTTTACTAGATGTTTCTGCAAGTGGTTATAATATTGTTGAAAGAGATGGTTTTTCTATTAAGCATAAGTGTAAGTTTTTATTAATTGGTTCAATGAACAAAGAAGAAGGTGAGCTTAGACCTCAAATACTAGATAGGTTTCCATTATCCGTAAATATTGATACTGTAAAAAACTCTGATGAAAGATTAGAAATAATAAAAAGAAACCTTGCTTTTGAAAATAACCCTGATGAATTCTGTCAAAAATACGAAAAAATCAATTCATTATTAAAAACATCAATTATTAAAGCAAGAGAAATGTATCCTGAAGTAATGATAAATGAGCCTTTAGTAAAAAAAGTCTTAGATTTTCTAATAAATTACAATGTAGATGGTCATAGAGCTGAGATAGTTATCATTAAAACAGCTAAAACCTATGCTGCTTTTGAGCAGAAAAAAGTTGTTGAGTTAAAGCATATTATTATGGCTATGAAGTTTGCTTTATTACATAGAACAAGGGATGGCGGTTTTAAGAAACCTGTTGTATTCAATGAAATAGAAGATTGGTTTAAAAATACTAAGGTTTTAGATTCTGAAAAAACACTGAGTGTTGATGTTAATCCTGAGAATATTTCTTTATTTAAAGGAGGCTTAGTCTCCCCATTAAAAAAGTAAGAGATGATATCCAGTCATTGTCATTATTTTATTCTGAAGATTCTAGTTCTGAATACAATTATAATCAAATAGACTTCATTTACAAGAAGCTTAAAGATAAAGAGCTTACAGAATATGAAAAGAAACTTCTAAAAGAATTCGACAAGATATGGAATGATTATGAAAAAACAAAAGCGAATAAAGAAAGCCTTTATGGTATTTTTTCTTTGCTTTCAAATAAAAACAGTAAACAACATATCTTAGCCATGAATACAGATCAATCAAGCATAAATCCTTTTCAAGGTATTTTTTCAGAATCTGTTTCGCTGAAGGACTTAATCAAGGCAGTAGTCAAATTTGCAAGAGTAAAACCTAAGATAAAATCAAAATTAAAAACCGTAAAAAAAGGAATCTTTGATACTGTTTTCAAAGCTTTTGAAAACAATTCTTTCTCAATAAAACTAGACAATTCTCATTATAAGCTTATTTTAAAAAGGAAAAAATACTTATCATCAATAAATGATAACAAATGTAATAATGTAAAGACTAAAACTATTTCATATTCATCAAAAGGAAAACAATATCATAATCTTAGTTTATATCAGTCTATTCTGTTTGCAGTAGAATCAGGCTCGTATAAACAAAATCCATTTAAAATAATTGTCAATCCTACTCATTTTCGTTATCCGGTGTATTCTTTCAAACAGGACTTCAATATGATGATGGTCTTAGATACAAGTAATTCAATTAGTTGGATTACAGGAATTATTGACAAAGTAATTTCATTGATTACAAATTCTGTGAAAAACTGCAATGATAAACTTGGTCTGATCACTTTTAGTAATGAAAAAGCAAATGTAATCCATTATCCAACAAAGAATGTAAGACAAATAGCAGGTTCTGTTAATAAATCTAAGCCTAGCGGACTTACTCCTCTTAGTGATGGTTTAAAAATGGCAGTAACTGTCTTAAGCCAAAACAGATACAATCTTCCGGGTATGGCTAACGCAATTATCTTGATTTCGGATTGCTACCCTGAACCTTTAACATATAAATACAAAGATTTATTTGATGAACCAATTTGTAAGGAATTTATTTTTGCATGTGAAAAGATAGCAGAAAAAAAAATTAAACTATTGATTATAATTCCGATTCTAAATGAAGCAAAGATTAAAACTGACAGAATTGGCTATAGATTAGCAAAACTTGGAGTCGAAAAAGCAAATGGAGAAATAGTTAATTTAAAAGGGAATGTCTCGTTTGATTTTTTAAACAGGATGAATACTTATCATTTAGATAAACATTTTGAAGCTGAAATACAACAACAGATATCAAATCTTAGAACCGGTTTATAGAAAAATTTTTAATGCTTGACAAAAATAATTGTATAAATAACTCATTTATTTGCTTATTGTGTATTAGTTTAGATTGAAAAAAATTGTAAAAAGAGGTTATGATGAAATTAGAAGGATTTGGAATTTTTGTAAAAGATATGCAGGCAATGATTCGTTTCTATCGAGATGTTTTAGGGTTTAATATTCAAGAAGATTAAAATACAGCCAATGTATATTTAGAAAAAGATGGAACCTTATTTATGCTATACAGAAGAACAGATTTTGAGAAAATGGTAAATCATAGCTTTAAATATGTTGAAAAACTTAACAGTCCCATGGAAATTGCATTGTGTGTCGAAAACTATAACGAAGTCTATAAAACATATAATGATGTAATAAGTAAAGGAGCTGTCTCAGTATTAGAACCTACAAATCAACCATGGGGACAAAGAACTTGTTATATTGCAGACCCGGAAGGTAATTTGATAGAAATCGGTTCATTCCAAAAATAATTTACTGATGACTAAAATCTTGATTATTATAATATAAATATTAATATGGAGTTGTAAAGATGATAAAAATTATTTCTGTTAAAGAAAGCCCGGAGTATAAAGATACAGCTATAAAATATTTTCAAAGTAAATGGGCGAATAAAAACAGTATGATGGTATATGACGACTGTATAACTAATTGTATAATCACAATAAAACCTCTACCACAGTGGTATTTATTACAAAAAGATGACATTACAATAGGTTGTGCCGGGCTTATTACAAACGATTTTATTAGTAGAATGGATGTATATCCTTGGCTATGTGCTTTATATATTGAAAAAGAACATCGAGGACATTCTTATGGTGCATTATTGATTGAAAAAGCTAAAAAAGATACGCAAGCAGGTGGTTTTTCGTCTTTATATCTTTCTACCGACCATGTTGGTTATTATGAAAAATATGGATTTCATTATATTGGAATAGCTTATCATCCGTGGGGTGAAAGTTCTAGAGTATATGAGATAAATCTTTAATATTAAAGCTGATGAAGAAATAAAGAATTCTAACTGCAAAAAGTCATAACTTGCTATTTTGGTGCAGTATCACATATTAATATAAATTAATATCGGCTTAATTCTTTATAAGATTTAAGTAATTTGTTTTCTTGAGCCTTCCAATTATACTTTTTTACTATAATTTTTGAACGCTGCAAATAATCATCATCTTTAATATTCAAATGATAATTTTTAATAGATGCTACTATCTCATGAAGTTGATTATAAAAAATTATAGAGTTATTTGGAAAGACTTTGGCAAACTCATTAAAATGAATACAATCAGGCATGAAAACAGTCATACCGAAAAGAAGGTATTCATATAATTTATTCGGTTCACATAAGGCATTGTTCAATAGATTCATATCTAAAGAAATAATACCTATATGAGCCTCTTTCATAAGTTTATGTAGTTCATAATTTACTAAGGCTTGCATCAGTATAATTTTTGAGTCTAGATTATTATCATGAATGATTTTTTTAAAATACATTTCATCTTTACATTTACCAATTAGCAATAATCTATAGTCAATATCAAGTTTTTTAAATGCTTCTATCAGTCTGTGTGTTTCTCGTTTTTTACTGATTTCACCTTGATAAATAATAGTTAAGACTTCTGATTTCTTTTTTAAATTATGATAATCATAATAATCTATTTTAGGATAGTTATTTAAAATCACTAAACTTATGTTTGTAATCGGATATCTATATAGTATCAAAGCTGTTCTTTCTTTATTTGTCGTGATTAACAAATCCCAGAACTTGCATGAAATAAATTCTATAAATTTAAAATAATTACTTACAAATTTTGGTTTACCCATCTCTGTACTCAGTTCGTGAGCATCATAAACCAATTTTTTACCTAAAAACAACTTTGCAAGCAAAGAACATAACAAAGGTAAAGTGTCATGGCAATGAACTATATCATAGCTATGCTTTTTAATATAACAAAAAGTTGATATGAAGCAAAAAAAGTACTGGAAAGCACTAATAAACTTATTAATTTTTTTATATTGAAGCCTGAAAATCTTAAATCCTTTGTAGTCTTCAGTAAACTTATATTTATTTTGTTTATAAAAATTCCATGTTAAAAAATCAACCTCATATCCCCTGTTTTTTAAAGTATCTGCTTCTTTAAATGGTCTTATATCAAGATAGGGATAAATCAAATCTTGTTCTAAAATCATGATAATCTTATTTTTCATACTACCTCATTCATAATATTTAGTACTAATTCAAACAATACTCAAGTACAATTTCTGTCAATCTGATTAGTTAAAAATTTTATTGATTATATAATTATTTGTATCACTTCTTAATATTTAGAGTTTGTTAGTTAGAGGTTTTTTTATGTTTACATATTTAAATGAAAAGCTATTTTATTTAATACAGTATTTTTATAATTTTATTAATGAGTTTATCAGAGAACTACATACCGATTTTAATTTTCCTACTTATTTTGCATTGATATCAATAGCATTAATTTATGGAGTTTTACATTCTGCAGGACCGGGACACGGTAAAACAATCATTGCAACATATTTTTTTAAAGATAAAAACAAAATCTCTAAATCATTGTTACTCTCAGCTATAGTTTCCCTTACACATACAAGTACAGCTATCATCTTATCACTCCTGCTTAGCTTTATATTTACCGGTGTACAAAGGTTTTTTCACATCAAGTTGCAATACTATTTTACTTTTGCCAGTGGTTTAATGATTATCTTAATCGCAATAGCTTTCTTTATTTTTAAACTGATTAATAAATTTAAAAAACAAGAGAAAAAAGTTGAGTTTAAAAAGAATTTAATACTTACAGGCATATCAGCCGGCATTGTGCCATGCCCGGTTTCATTAATGGTCATGTTGTTTGCAATTTCACATAATATAATTATCATTGGTTTATCTGTAGTTTTCAGTATATCAATAGGAATGTACTTAAT
>CAZJNG010000033.1:0-11005 GCA_964547265.1 uncultured Candidatus Cloacimonadota bacterium
GCGGGAGCGGGACATCATGAAAATAGCCCTGTCCATCTTCTCGAAAGAACCTTAGTGTGGCTCAAGAAAGAGAAAGTGCGGGATCCTAAGACCAGATCCTTCCTTCGTTCAGGATGACGGAACCCGGTCCATCGCGCGACCACAATGCCCTGTCATTCTGAGGAGGAGCTGTCATTCCGAGGAGCGGTTTTTAGCGACGATCGCGGAGCATCCCCGCAGGGGGGGGAATCTCGCCTTTGATTCTGAAGTTGCTTTTGGGTTGGTTAATTGCGAGATCCTCGCATTTGCTCAGGATGACACTCCCCAAAAACCCCAAAAAAAAACCCCAAAAAAATTGACATTCTTCTTTTCGAGCAATAAAATTACTCGAAAAGCGTTTCGGATACAATGAAACTATAATTTCTTCTTGACACCCAGTTTTTCGTCATTCTGAGGAGCGAAGCGACGAGCAATAATAGAAGAAGGATGTGCATAAAATGGATTTATTTGAGACGCTTCAAGAAAAAGTAAAAAACTTCGACACTTCTATGAGTATGTTTCCTATAAATCCAAGGTCGTTGATATTCGAAGAAAGGGTTCTTTTAAAGTGCTTTTATTGCTCACGGTACGACACGAAATGGACGTGTCCACCACGCATTCCAAATCTTGACTACAAAACCATTTGCAACGAATATCAAAATGCCGCAGTTGTTATGTGCGAAATCCCTTTTGAAGGGAAAATATACGAAGAAATCAGAGAAAAATCTACCAACGATTTACACAAAGCACTTCTTCACATGGAAAAAATCCTATGGGATTTAGATAATCCGTTGACACTAACCTTTATAGGTGGTTCATGTAAACTTTGTAAGAATGGATGCGCCGAGGAAAAATGCAGGAATCCTGGACTCAAAAGAATTCCCATTGAGGCGACCGGGATCAATGTAATTAAGTCGCTCGAAAGCATTGGGATTAAGATATCTTTCATAGAGAACAGAACAATGCGTAGATTTGGATTAATACTCTGGTAAATTATAAGGAGGAGTAAGCGTGAAATATATTTTACTCGCTGCTGGAAAGGGAACTCGATTGCATCCCTTGACAAAAAACTGCCCTAAATGTTTATTTAATGTCGATGCCAACATTACTATCGTTCAAAAGTTAATCAACGATATACATGATTGTGATTCAAGGGCAGAAATAATAATGGTTACGGGGTTTATGAGCGATCTTATAAGCGAAACAATTAAAGGCTGCGACTTCATTTTTAACCCTTTTTATGATTGCACGAACAGCATTGCTTCTCTCTGGTTTGCCTCTAATCATCTCCAAGGCCACGTTACAATAATTAACGCCGATATAGTTACTGAATATGCCTTAATAAATGATATTATTAAAAAGGAATTTGATTACCCCTTTGTCCTTGTTGATAGTTCAATAAAAACCGATGGAGATTACAATGTACAGGTGAAAAATGAAGAGGTTGTAGTTATGAGCAAAGAATTGAAAGAATATCATGCTGAATACGCTGGAATAACTAAATTGCCGCCAAATTCTTCTCTTTTACTTCGAAATGAAATATTTCACATGATAAAAGAAGGATATTATGATCAATGGTATGAAAATGCTTTAGTGCAAATGATATTTAATAAAAACTTTCAATTGAGGTACTGTGATATTGCTAATTACAACTGGACTGAAGTTGATTGTGTTGATGATCTTTTAAAAGCCAAAGAGATTTATAATAGAGACAATATTAAAAAAGAGATAATATAATGTAAAAATTAACAATCACATGGCGATATAATCGTCGACTCTTCAAAAAAGGAAAGAGCGCGGTTAATTTTTGCCTTGGAAAAACGATTGGCCTGCCAATCTGGTACTGTTCTGCCCCGAATTGAAAGATAATACATTACGAAGGGAACGAATATTCCGGAATGCATATTGCAGTAGTTTTAGCCGGCGGGATTGGAAAAAGGATGGGAGCGGATATCCCGAAACAGTTTATTGAAATTGACGGCAAGCCTGTCATTGTTTATACATTGGAGAAGTTTCAGCAAAACGAGAAGATCGACGCCATAGAAGTCGTAAGTGTGGAATCCTACATTGAAGATGTATGGGGATACGCTGAGAAATACAATATTTCGAAGCTAAAGTGGGTTGTCGCCGGGGGAGCAACAGCACAGGAATCGACCAGAAATGGGATTTTCAATTTAGAAAAAGTGTGTACTGAAGATGACATCCTTATGATTCATATGAGCGTAAGTCCTTTGATTGATGATGAAATAATAAATGATGCACTAGATGTGTGTAAAAAATATGGAAATGCAATAGCCGCAAATCAAAGCATCTTCAACATCTGTCGAATTAAAGATGGTTATTATTCGGATGAGTATTTTTCAAAAAAAGATTTAGTAACCCTGAATATGCCATGGACTATTAAATACGGCAAAGCGTTGTGGGCTTACAAAAAGGCCTACAATGAAAACATAGGAACGGACGCAAACGCATATTTAGTGTCACTTTTGGTTGATTTGGGGGAAAGGCTGTATTTTTCGAAAGACTCCCAAAAAAACAAGCTAAAGCTAACAACCTTTGATGACGTTGATTTGCTCGAAGGATATCTGACGCTGATGAAGAGACGAAATAGCTTGGAGGAGGGGTAAGATGAAATATATCGTCGGGATTGATGAAGGAACAACGGGGTGTAAAACATGTGTTTTCGACGAACAGGGGAAAATAGTCGCCTCCTCTTCAAGAGAATATCCAAGTTACTATCCAAAGCCGGGATATGTAGAACAGGACATTCATGAAATCAAAAATATGGTCTTTGAATCCTGCAGGGAAGCCATATCCAAGTCCAAAGTCGATCCCGCGAATATTGTTGGTGTAAGTCATTCAAACCAGGGCATAACAATGGTCTTGCTCGACGAAAATGAGAAGGTAATCAGAAATAGAACCATAGGGTGGCAAGACACACGGCATGTTGACGTTCTAAGGGAATTGAAAGAAAAAGTTTCAAACGATGACTATTTCGACCGCAGCGGGATGTCATTAGGAACATACAATATTGCAGTACTGAACTGGCTTCAAAAACATGAAGCTGAGAATTGGGGAAAAGTTTCCAGAATATGTTCACATCAGGATTATTTTTTAAGGCAGTTGGGAGCAGACGGCTATTTCATTGATGAAGGCTCCGCAAACTTCATGAGCATGCTTGGGGTTCAAGACAACGAGTGGAATGAAGAACTGATGTCAGTCTATAACGTCAAGAAAGAACAACTGCCTACAGTCGTTCACGAACCCGGAACGGTTGTTGGATATGTAACAGAAGATATTTCAAAAGAAACCGGATTGCCTGTAGGGTGTGCTGTTGCTCTCGGTGGGCTGGATACTAATTGCTCATCGCTGGCTGCAGGTGCTGCAGATCAAGGTACTGATGTTTTGATAGTCGGAACAGCCGGCGTGTCAATAATGATAAGTGATAGAGAAGTAAAAGATCCGAATAAAAGAGTGACGCTGCGGAGTAATCCCGGATTCGGCAATTGGCAGCTATATCTAATGACAAATACGGCGGCCTCATCCTTCAGGTGGTTCAGAGATTCTCTTTGTTCGCTGGAAGTTGCTGCAAGCAAATTAATGGCCGCAGACCCTTATGACATTATGACCAGCATAGCCAGCAATTCAATTCCTGGTGCCAATGGAGTTACCGCTCTAACCTGTCTTCAGGGCTCCCACGGCAGAAGGAAAAATGAAAGCGCGAGAGGTACCTTTTTGGGAGTAAGTTTAGGCACATCTAAAGCGGATATTGCTCAAGCTATCCTGGAAGGTATTACCTTTGAAATGAAAGATATTTTATCCATGAAGGAAACCATTGCCGGCAACATCAAAAATGTTCGTTTATGTGGAGGAGTCGCAAAAAGCGAAGTTTGGTGCCAAATGTTTGCGGATATCCTTCAGAAACCGATTGAATTGACAGAAGTTCCTGAACTGGGCAGTTTAGGCGCAGCTATGTGTGCCGGTATTGGCGCAGGTCTATTCAATGGTCCGCAAGATGCGGTAGATAAATGCGTTCATATCGTAAAAACGTTTCATCCGAATCCGGACAAAACAGAGGCGTATCAGGAAGCATTCGAAAGATGGAATGATGCTTTGATTCGGTATTACTAGGATTATCGTATGCGTTTTTTCAATGCGCATACTGCGGAGGCTCTGATATGAAAAAGGTTATTACTTACGGGTCCTTTGATTTATTCCACGAGGGGCATCGAAGACTACTGGAGAGAGCCAAAAAATTAGGCGATTATTTAATCGTAGGCGTAACCACAGACAGTTTCGATCAAAGTCGTGGGAAGCTGAACGTCCAGCAAAGCGTCATGCAAAGAGTAGAAAATATTAAAAACAGTGGTTTGGCAGATGAGATAATCATTGAAGAATATGAAGGGCAAAAGCTGAATGATATCTTAAAGTATGACATCGATATTTTTGCACTGGGCTCTGATTGGATCGGTCAGTTTGATTATCTCAAGGAGTACTGTGAAGTTATTTACCTGGAAAGAACAAAGTGTATATCAAGTACGCAGCTAAGAGCAGAAAATACTGGTATTGTTAAACTTGGAATGATAGGTTACGGGCGTATAGCAAACCGTTTCATCCTGGAGTCGAAATTTGTTAGCGGTGTAAACATTGAGGGAGTATACGGACTCAATCCAGAGTCATTAAAGAATTTTGCAGATAAACACGAACTTGAATTTTATGAAACAGATTTGGAGCTTTTTTTAGATAGAGTTGATTCCGTTTATATTGCTTCTCCGCACCTTACGCATTATGGGTATATAAAAAAAGCTCTTGAAAAAGGTAAGCATGTTCTGTGTGAAAAGCCTTTAGTTTTATCTGCGGTTCAAGCAAAAGAAGTGTACCAGATGGCCCAGAAAAGAGAGTTAGTCTTGCTTGAGGCAATCAAGACTGCCTATGCCCCTGGTTTTATACGGCTTATAAGTATTGCAAAAAGCGGTTTGATCGGCCAGATTAAAAATATTGACGCCACATTTACAAAACTGGTCAATGGTGAAATAAGAGAGCTTCAAGCGGACAAAGCAGGAGGGAGCGTTACCGAACTGGCTTCATATCCGCTTCTTGCAATAATAAAACTGCTTGGCACGGAAATTGAAGAAAAAGAGTTTTTCACCTATATTGATAGAGAAAGAAATATTGACTTATTTACGAAAATTAATCTGAGATACAAAAATGCGATAGCGTCAGCAAAGGTAGGGCTGGGTGTTAAGTCTGAAGGAGATTTAATCATCTCAGGAACCAAGGGATATATATACGTTCCATCACCCTGGTGGAAAACAGAGTATTTCGAGATCAGGTACGAGGATTTCAGCAAAAATAAAAAACATTACTATAAATTTGAAGGCGACGGCTTGAGGTATGAATTGGCAGAGTTTGTTTCAATGATAAACAAAAAATTAAAACATACATATAAACTCACACCTTTAGATTCAATAACGATTAATGGGGTTATCGATAATTACTTGAATGGTATGAACAATATATACATAGTATAAAATGTAAGTTTAATTTATATTATTAACTAAATATAATAAGTTTCCAATCTCATAGTGAAGGATATGTTTTTGATGAAAAATATAATTATGACTGTTTTAGAAAAAATATTCAGATATATTCTTTTTACGGCAAATATTCTTTATCTTGGAGAACGTAAACTTATTTTGTTCTACTGCGCTTCTTCATCAGACAATGGGGTGGCTCTTTATACTTTCATGCAGAATACTCCACTCAGCGAATCTCTTTACTGGATGTTCGCTGATGACAATGAAAACCGGCAGTCGTTCAGGAAAGCGCTACATTTATTAAAGGTACTCCCCAGATCAAAGATAGTTGTTTCGACGCATGGTTTTCCTCATCCCTTAAGCTCTAAGCAATTTTTAATTGAATTATGGCACGGAGTGCCATACAAAACATTGGGCCTTTGGCAATCAATGAATCCAGTTGAAGAAAAAAAAATATTGAGAACCATGAAACGAGTGAACGTGTATTGCTCCACTTCTTTGCTTACAAGCCAAATTATTTCTTCCTGTTTCCATCTCCTGCCTAAGCAATTAGTGGTCACAGGGCAACCAAGAAATGATTTGCTCATTGAAAATAAGCAAGCTTTATTCCGTGTAATTGGGGAAAAAATGGAAGATTATGATCATGTGGTTTTCTTCCTACCTACTTATCGTGAAGGAATTACAAAAAAAAGTGAGATTTTCAATCCTTTGAACCTAAGTGAAGAGCAATTTGCCGAATTTAGTATATTATTACGAAAAAAAAGAATTCTTTGGATTTCTAAACTTCATGTGATGGAAGAGCGCCGTATGGTCGAAAGAAAGAATGCTGATTCTGAAAATAATAAAAATGCAGTCATTCTTCTCGGAGAGCAAATAAAAAAATCGGGAGTTCCGTTTTATACCTTATTAGCTTCTTCTGACCTTCTTGTAACTGATTATTCCTCAGTTTTTTTCGATTACCTCATTGTTGACAAACCTGTGGTGTTTTTTCAACCTGATGCTTCAGAGTATTGGTCTTCTCGTGGCCAACCTTCGTTTTCTCCGGAAAAAGATTGGCTGCCTGGACCAATTGCCAATGATGCAGATGCCCTTATTGATGAAGTAATTAAAAATTTACATAATAAATCTCTTTGGGCTGAAAAAAGACATTTTCTCAATAATGTAATCAATCAATATAAAGATAGAGAGACCTGTTTGAGAGTGTTTAAAATCATTGAGAAGTTCTACGATAATGTTTAGAAAGTAGCTTGGCAGTGGCCAAAAGAGTTTTCCGAGAAGGAATACATGATAGAAATGTATCTAACGGCAAGTTTTATTTAAGTGTTAAAATATCACTGAACCCCTTCAAGGGAGCAAATTCAAGTTAATTCTTCCATTTTTTGCAGATAATATGGAGCATACCCCCGGTGTCAAAGGTGCCGTTAGAATAAGAACGCTGATGATTGAGCTTCTCTGATAAGAATTAGCTCTCATCATTGTGACAGCAAAAAGTAATTTCGATTCAAAAAACATCTAACCCCAACTAAACATGGAGGACAATAAAAAACAAAAGTGTAAAAAATTGACACTCAAAAAAACAGCTAAGTCTTGTAGATTATACTCTTAAACAGGTGGTTGAAAAAGTGGTCAATAAAATAAGAAATTTATTCGTATTCCTTTTTACGAAACCTTTAGATCCTTTTACTACTGAAGGGCGAGGTCATTTACGTTACCGAAGGGCAGCATTAACTTCCTTTGTTATGATTGCAGGAAGAGTAGTAAATATATTAACAGGGCTTCTAACCGTTCCTATAACATTGAATTACCTTGGAGAAGACCTTTTTGGTATTTGGATGGTTGTTACAAACGTCTTGGGTTTTCTTTCTTTTTCTGATTTCGGAATAGGCATTGGCCTTCGAAACACGTTAATAGAATGTGCTGGCAAAGATGATATCGAATCTCCTAAAAAACTTATTGGAAATGCCCTGATTATACTTTGTGGACTCGCCATTTTAATCGCGAGTGTAGTTTTTTTTATTTTTCCTGCGCTTTCATGGGGTGAATTGATCAAATGCAAGGATCCTACATCAGTTCCAGAAATTTTGCCTACAATGCAATCAGTAGTATTGATGCTGGCATTAGGTTTTCCAATTTCACAACTTTTAAATATTACAAGTGCGTATCAGAGGGGATACTGGGGATACCTGTATTATTTCATTGGAAGAGTATTAGGTTTTTTTTTCGTGGTTTGGTGTGTTTACAGAAAACAACCATTGTGGTTGATTGCTGGAGGATATGTGGGTTTCCCATATTTCGTAATGTTTATAGGATGGTTTTTTTTATTTAAGGTAATGCCTTTTTTACGTCCTTGGCCTGTTAAAATTGAGAAAAGTCTTCTTAAAAGGCTCTTCGGAATCGGTTTTTTTGTGTTGTTGCATAGTTTAAGTTTATCTCTTATAAATGCAAGTGCAGTTATAATAATTGCAAATACAATTAATGCGGCAAGCGCTATCCCATATTCTGTTACCTTAAAATTACTTGGAGTGTCGAGTGTCGTTACGGCATCATTTTTTATGGGGTTTTCTGTTGCTGTCGGAGAAGCCTGGCATAGAAAAGATTTTGGATGGGTCCACAAAACAATCAAGAGAAGTGAAAAATTAACTTTTTTCATAGGCATTTTGCCTCTTTTTATGCTTTTAATTTTTGGCCGTAAAATCATCTTTTTCTGGACGAAATCATCATTAGCTGTACCTTCTTTTCAATTACTGCTCATTTGTGTGTTTTTTACTATTGCTTTGATGATTGGTGGCATATACGCTAATTATCTTATAGCGATGAATTATGTGAGATTTGTGGCATTGGTAAAGCTTTTAGCAGGAATATTTGTTTGTCTTGGAGGTTTTGCGGTTGGGAAAATGACACAATCACCTTCCTCTATTTCAACCATACAATTTTTTATTGGTGGCATGGTGCCGGCGTTATGTTGTTACTGGAAAATGAATTCTATTTTGAAACACTCTTGTCCAAAATAGTTTTTTAAGAAAATGCAATACTAATTAAGCCGTAAATAATCCTTGACAATTATTAGTGGGTCTACACATAATAACACCCTAAAGAAATCTTAAAGGGATAAAAACTAATTTAGTAATAATAGAAACAAATAAGGACGAAATATCTTGAAAGGAAGTTTAAGTTATGGAAATTTTACGAAAAAAAAAGAGAGGCTATTTTTTATTGATTCTTATTTTTCTTATTCTTCTTGTTTATTCTTTTCAAGATATTCAAACTAGCAGAAACCTAGGGGCTGACAGAGGGGTAAGTCGATTGGGGGTATATTTGTCACTCTTTTCGTTAATTACGATACTAGGTGTGTATTTTCTATCGCTTTTAACTCAGCAAATTTTGTTAAATAAAAAACTGTCTGTTTCACCTGTTCAATCTTCACTGGTGATAATTAGTCTTTGGATTCTTTTTGTAAACATATTTCAGAGAACAAATATTTGGGTCTCTGCAGTGCATTTTGGTTTATGTACCCTGTGGTTTTTGTTGTATAATTTTTTTTCAAATTATCTTAGAAGAAATCCTAATGCTTTTAAGTCAGTAAAAAAAATAATTTTTCTTATGTTTATATTCTACGTATTTTCTGCTATTTTCGCTTCACATCTTCTAAGAGATAAGTTTGGGAGGATAGTCGCGGTAAATCTTTCTTACCATGTGCTGGTCTTTTTGCCGTGGCTTTTCATGATGGAACTCAAAATCCGACGTTTAGCAATGGCCTTGGTGATTTTAGTGTTGCTCTTTTCGATGAAGAGAGGGGCTATTCTGGTTTTTCCATTAATGCTTGTGGCTTCAATACTGATTGAAACGAAAATAAAAAGAGAAAAAACAAAACCACCGTTTAAAATAATAATGATAATATTTATTTTCTTATGCGGGCTTTTCGTTGCAGATAGTGTATCCGGAGGTTTTCTAAGCGAACGGTTTTCACCTGAAAATCTTGTATCAGGGTCTGGAAGGGCGTCAATTTATTTAGCCGCAATCGAAAACATCAAAAAAGAGACAATCTGGAATCTGCTAGTGGGTGGGGGGAGTGGTTATACATTAGAACTTTTAGGAATATCGGCTCATAATGAATGGCTTGAATTTTTAATAAACTTTGGCTTGATAGGGAGTATTTTGTACTTTTCTTTGCTCCTTTCGCTTTTCAAAGAGATGCGGCGATATGTCAGGAGTAAGTCTCCCTTTGCTCCCGGTTGTGTTGCGGCCATAGTTTATATACTTGTAGTAGGAATGTTTGGGCAAATTTTTTTTGCGCACTCAACGATTTATTTGATGGCATTTTTGGGAGCAGCGAACGGGTTAAGACATAAAAATTGCCTATTTTCATAGTATAAGAGTGATGAAGGGGATGAAAAATTAGATGTTGTCTTACATAGGGATATTAAGTTTTCATAAATCAATCAACTATGGTGCGGTTTTGCAGGTTTATGCTCTTAATTCTGTCCTGTCTGAAATGAGGTGCACGGTGCAAATAATTGATTATGCGAACTACAAAAGACGCATATCTAATTTTTCGCCCGTCCGAAAAATAGCCCATTTCCTGTGGCACAGGGGTATTAAACTATGCTTTGTTGGGAATGAACGGTATAGAAGAACTGATGTTTTCCGAAAGCAGCACCTCACATATTCTCCCTTAGCTTACTCTGGTGAAGAGTGTCTTCGGAGCAACCCACCGATTTATGACGCCTATATAACAGGCAGCGATCAGGTTTGGAATCCAAGTATTCATGAAGGGGATTCCTCATATTTCCTAACTTTCGCTCCTGAGGGCAAAAAACGAATTTCCTACAGTGCCAGTTTCGGTGTTTCAACTTTGCCTGAAAAATACAAAGAAAGTTACGCACAATGGATACAAGAACTTGATTGTATCTCGGTCAGGGAAATTGAGGGAAAACAGATTGTAAAAGATCTTACGGGCATGGAGGCTGAAATTGTACTCGACCCCACCCTCCTTTTGAGTGACGAAGAATGGACGAAAGTATCTGCCCCTTTTTCTTGGCCAAAAAAATACATCCTCTGCTATTACATGCCCGGGGATAAGCAGGTAAACTATTCGATTACCCAGGTAGCACGAAAGATTTCCCGCGAGACAGGGTGGGATATTATCAGCATAGGGCAGAAAGAATACATGCGTTTGAATCCATTTCAAAATTCTGTTTTTAATGCAGGCCCAGCTGAGTTTTTGGGTCTTCTGCAGAATGCATCATTTGTTGTCACAAATTCGTTTCATGGCACTGCATTTGCAGTCAATTTCAAAAAGCCCTTTTATGTTCCTGTAAACAAGTCGCTTTCCCCTGAAAAGGCACTAAGTTCAAGAGTAATCACTCTTCTGAAGACAATAGGCCTGGAAGATCGGTTAATTCCTACAGGGAGTGAAATTCCCGGGAAACTCGCTTGGGAAATAGATTTTC
>CAZJNG010000034.1:0-10890 GCA_964547265.1 uncultured Candidatus Cloacimonadota bacterium
ACCGGTTTCATTAGCGATCATTTTACTTGCCTTTGAAATGCTGGAGTCATTATATTTTTCTTTATAGAGCTTGAGAATAAGTTTTGTTTCATCAATATGTTGATCGAGTTGTTCGGGTAAGGCAATTATGACAAATTCGCCTTTGATGTTGATGTCAGTGATATTTAAGATAAGGTCATCAAGTTTACCTCTGTGCCATGATTCGAATTTTTTGGAGATTTCTCGGGCTATTGCAATATCTGCATTATTGAAATAAAGTCTAAGTTCATTGAGAAATTTCTCAAGACGATGAGGAGCTTCATAAAAGCAAACAGGCATATTTAACTCTTTGACTTTAGTTAAAAGAGCATCTTTGTCTTTTTGCTTAGACGGTAAAAACCCTAACATGATGAAATTGTCAGTATTAAGTCCTGAAGCGGTAAGAGCCGGAATGATAGCTGTTGCTCCGGGTAAAGGTGTTATTGAGATCGTTTCAAGATAATCCGGATTATTGATTATCTCTTTTATTACTATGTTTGAAGGGTCTGAGATTCCCGGTGAGCCTGCATCAGAGATTATAGCAATGTTTTTACCTTCAAGTAATAAGCTGATGATTTCATTGCATTTTGTTTTTTCATTAAACTTGTGATAACTACGAAGATTGTTTTTTATTTCATAATGCTTTAGTAACACTCCGGAAGTTCTGGTATCTTCGGCATAAATATAATCAACCTCTTTGAGAATTCTTATTGCTCTTAAAGTTATATCTTCAAGGTTTCCTATGGGAGTTGGAACGAGATATAGTGTGCTTTTTGTCATAGTTAAACAAATAGGTTTACATAGCAAGTAAGCTATGCAAACCTATGTTTATAGTCTTTTTACTTAATCACTTCTAAAGCTTTGCCTACTTTAATAAAGGCATCAACTGCTTTTTTAACATCTTCAGTTGAATGAGCAGCTGATAACTGAACTCTGATTCGAGCTTGACCTTTTGGTACTACCGGATATGCAAATCCGATTACATAAATACCTTCTTGTAAAAGCATATCAGCCATTTTTAGAGCTAAAGGTTCATTGTAAAGCATTACAGGAACTATTGCAGTGTTTCCTTCTTTAAGTTTAAATCCGACTTCTTCCATTAAGTTTCTGAAAAGTTTTGCATTTTCTTTTACTTTTACTATGAGGTCTTGTGATTTGCTTAGGATATCTAAAACTTCAAGAGTTGCACCAACAATTGCAGGAGCAAGCGTGTTTGAGAATAAATAAGGTCTGGAGCGTTGTCTGAGAAGTTCTATTATTTCTTTTCTGCCCGAAGTACAGCCACCGTTACCTCCACCGAGAGCTTTCCCAAAAGTAGTAGTTATGATATCGATCTTATCTGTTAAATTATAATATTCAGCAGTTCCTCTGCCTGTCTCACCAATATATCCTGTTGAATGTGAATCATCTACCATAATCATAGCATCATATTTGTCAGTGAGTTCAACTATTTTATCAAGTTTTGCTATATCACCATCCATAGAAAATACACCATCTGTAACTACTAATCTGTACTTGCATTCTTGAGATTCTTGTAGACATTTTTCAAGTTCTTCCATATTTGAGTGTTTGTATCTGAATCTTTTAGCTTTACATAATCTCACGCCGTCAATGATAGAAGCATGATTTAACTCATCAGAAATAATTGCACAATCTTCATCTAAAAGCGGCTCAAAGATGCCACCGTTAGCATCAAAACAAGCAGCGTAAAGTATAGTGTCTTCTGTGCCAAGAAATTCTGAAACTTTATCTTCTAATTTTTTATGTATTTCCTGAGTTCCGCAGATAAATCTTACTGATGATAAACCATAACCCCATTCATCCATAATCTTTTGAGCTGCTTTAACTACCTGAGGATGATTTGCTAATCCAAGATAATTGTTTGCACAAAAATTCATTACGCTATTACCACCTGCTACTTTTATATGAGAGGACTGTTCGCTGGTAATTATTCTTTCTTTTTTATAAAGTCCTTGTTCTTTTAGTTCAACAAAGAGTTTTTGTAAATCTTCTTTGATTTTTCCGTACATGGTTGTTTCCTTTCTATTTAATAGTCAAATTCAAATGATTGATTAGTGCTTTTGATTTGAACGCTAATCATGGTCTGTATTTTTTCGTTAGTGTATGCTTTTCTTATTTCTAAAAGATTTAACACAGTATAACCCTGAGAAGCAAGAAATTTTAACATTTTTTCATTGTTTGGGTGAACATTTACAAAGGCAGTATTTTTACCAAGAATCTTTGCTCTTTGAGTAGCAAAGTCGGTTAGATTTTTAGCTGTCTGTTTTCTCCTAAAATCTTTATGCGTAAAAAGTTGCTCAATCCAAACAGTATCATCAAAAATTTTTAGGACTAAATATCCAATTACTTTTTGATTTAGAGTAACAAAATAAAGTTCGTAAGGAGTGATTAAATATTCTTGAATTTCTTCTAATGCATTGTCTTTAGAATAATTTATATTTTTATTCTTTAACACTGCAAGTTCGTGTCTGAAATAATAAATCAGATTTGACAAATCAGTGATTAGTTCATTGTTTTCAGCTAATTTTTTATCTAATCTGATAATTTTATTGTTCATTAATCTGCCTTGTTTACGCTTTGAAATCCCACATTTTTATTTTCAACTTGTTGATTTTGAGGGAGTTTTATTTCACCAAACTGTTTTTCAAATTGTTCGATATTTTGTTGAAGTAATTTTAGTAGTTGTTTAGCATGTTGAGGAGTAGTCATTATCCTGCTGTAAACTTTTACATCTCTGAGACCCGGCACAATTCTTCCGAAATCAAGTACATATTCAGATGGAGTATTAGAGATTAAAAAGAAATTCGAGTAAACACCTTCTCCAATTTTCTCATCTAACTTGATATTAATTTGCTGTTGTTTTGGTTGATTCATTTTGACTCCTTGTTTTAAAAGGTTAAAAAGTAAATGGGAGCCTACAACTCCCATTTGTTATTATAAATTTTCAATACTTTTTAAAGCTTTGGGTGCAGTTGCAGGATTAATCCCATCTGCCGAAATATATCCTAATACAGGTCTTCCTGTTTTTTGACCGTCTTTTTCTCTGAAGAGTTCTACTTTAATTCTAACAGCTTTTCCATCATTTTCAATAATGTCTTTACCTTCAGAGTCTTTTTCGTATGGACTGTTATAAAGCCAAGCCAGGGCAATGGCTGCAGTTCCGTTTTCTTCATTCACATTTTTTCTGCTTGAACCAAGAAATTCTCTTTTTTCTTGAGGTATATTTGGGGATATAATGCAAGAAGTGATCGAACCTAATCTGTTATCATTAAGATAAACACCGTTGTTTACTACATTTCCTTCTGCGATGATAATGACCATTCTTTTGTCATTATTATTTTCTTTATCTTTTATTAAGGCGTCTTTTCCGATAAAGGATTCTTTGTTTAAATCAATAGCTGCATCAAATAAAGGTGCATTGGTTGGAGTGTGTAACCCGTCATATTCTTGACCCATAAGTGGTAAACCAACATTTCCTGCAGAAATTCTATTTTCATCTCTACCACCTAGTCCGACTAGCAAACCACCTAAATCAAGAGCTTTAAGAACTATTTGTTTGAATTTATCTTCAGCTTGTTTGGTCGGGATATATATTTCCCAACCCCAACGATTGGTATAACCCGTACGGCTGAAGAAATATGTTTCTTTATCAATAATGATTTCATTAAAGCTAAAGAAACCCATATTCTTATCAGGGTTGTTACGGTTTTTAAGGCAGTCAGTGCCAAATACTTCTTTTATAAGTTTAAATGAATATGGTCCTTGTACATCTACTTTAACTAAATCATCTGAAAGATTTTTAACGAAGACTTCATCAGTTTCTTTTTTAAATTGCATAATGAAGTCTGCGTCACTTAGTAAATCTACTTCATGACCATGGTCAAGACCTTTACCTGTAATGTCATGACCTGCATTGATAACCAGAATAAAACTGTCTTCAGATTGTTTCATAATGATTAAGTCATCTCTAACAGTACCATTTTCATTTAAGAGCAAGGTATATTTACATTGACCTATTTTCATGCTTTCTACATTAGCAGGTAAAACTCTATGTAATAACTCACCGGCATCTTTGCCATAGAATTGAATTTGAGCCATGTGATCAATATTGAAGACTGCCACATTATTAACAGCTTTTGCTTCTTCTAAAACTGAGGTTAAATAATGAACTGCCATATTGTATTGTCCAAAGTTACTTCTTTGAATTGGACTGTAAGGTCTGTTGAGTCTTTCTGAAAGTAAATTTTGATACCATTCTTCAGCTGCTAAGAGAGCTGTGTCTCTGATATTTTCAGGGAATTTTTCACCATAAGTTGCCATAATCAACTCCTTGATTTTTAAATTATTATTTAAGTGATATTTTTTATAATCTCAATTTTTGTAAAGTAATTTTTTCTTAATCATTTAAATATTTGTAAAACCTTGTTGTAGTCAGCGAAATATCTTGACTTTTTATTATATTAGATTATCTTGACTTCTTAAAAGAAAATTAATGCTATTATTTAGTGTAGAAAGGGTTTATAATGATATATGTATTTCTGGGTATTCAGGGTAGTGGAAAAGGAACTCAAGCAAAACTACTCAGCAAACACCTTGATTTGATGCATATTACTTTAGGGGATAGGTTCAGGCAGCAAATTTCAGAAAACACACCATTAGGAAAAGAAGCAAGTAAATATTTATCTAAAGGTCATTTAGTTCCGGATGAAATGGTATTTGAAGTTGTTGAGGAGATATTTGAACATAAAAAAAAGGGGTTTGTTTTTGATGGTTTTCCTCGTACTCTCGCTCAAGCTGAATACTTGACAGAAAAGCATCCGGTTCAAAAAGTTATTTATCTTGACCTTGATGATGAAGTTGCCAGATCAAGAATGTTGGCAAGAAGAATTTGTAATAATTGCAAAAAGGATTATAATTTGCTTTTAAAAGCTCCTAAAAATGGCTTTATTTGTGATGTTTGTGGTGGTAATATTGTTAAAAGAGATGATGATACTGATATTTTGATAAACCGACGACTAGAGCTTTTTCACAATGAAACAACTCCTTTAATTGATTACTACAGGAAAAAAAATCTGCTGGAAATATTAAATGCAGATGATGATATCATGAAAATACATGATGAGATATTGAATATAATTAAAACTTGTGATTAAAGGCTTATTGTGAATCATAATCATATCCAAAAATTTACAGATGTGGTTTTAAATTATTTTGCGGGACTTAATTTAATCTATTTTTTATTAAGCCCCGTATTTTCAAATATTCATATATCCAGTAAAATGATCTCAGTATATACTGTCACAGGTATTTTAATCATTTATTTAAAGTTGTTTTTATACTTTAAGCAACACGGTTTTACCTCAAGAAGTTTACAACAAACAACAACAGATTTGATGTTTGTTTCGTTAGGCTTAATATTTTTCCGATATACCAATATTGTCTTTAATCTTTATTTATTTATTAGGCAAGCAGTCTCTTGGATAGTAAAGATTATTCATTTTTCTGAAAAGACTTCATTTGTAAAAAAAATATTTCATTATCCGGCTTTAATAATATTAATTAGTTTTTTGTCAGCAATATTTCTTGGAACAATATTTCTTTTATTCCCTGCTATGACAACTAGTCAGGAAAAAACCAGTTTTATTGGAGCTGCTTTTACGGCTACTTCGGCAGTATGTGTAACAGGTTTGTCAATATATGATATAAGTCAACATTTTACAATTCAAGGACAGTTGGTAATACTTTTTCTAATTCAGATTGGCGGATTAGGGATTATGACTATATCAACCGGCTTAGCAATAATGTTAGGACAGAGATTTTCTGTTCAGAGTGAACGAGTTATAAATTATACAATCACTCAGAAACAAAACCTTAATTTATTTGATTTAGTTAAAAAGATTGTTTATTTGACATTGGTAATTGAACTGATTGGGGCAATACTTCTATTTTTTCCTTTTTATCAAGAGATAAGTTCTTCGCTTGATTCTGCAAATACAGCTCGTTATTATGTATTTGGAAAGGCAACTTATCATTCTGTGTTTCATGCAATTTCTGCATTTTGTAATGCAGGTTTTTCTTTGTATTCAGATAGCTTGGTAGGATTCTACAAAAACATTTCAATTATAATGCCAATAAGTATTTTATTAGTCTTAGGTGGATTTGGTTTTGGAGTATTGTCGGATATAAAAAGGATTAACTTTAATCCAAAAAAATTCACATATTTAAGTTTTCATTCAAAAATAGTATTGTCAACCTCTTTTATTTTGTTATCTATTGGTGCTGTTATCTTTTTTTTAAGTGAGTATCAGTTTACCATGAAAGATATGAATCTTTATGAAAAGCTCTTATCTTCTTTTTTTCAGTCGGCTACATGCAGAACTGCCGGATTTAATACTGTAAATACAGCAGCTTTGAGTAACAGTTCTGTCCTTTTTTCTTGTTTATTAATGTTTATTGGTGCTTCACCCGGTTCTACAGGTGGTGGAATAAAAACACCAACTTTGGCAATAATCGTTTTAGCAATATTTTCATTTTTAAAAGGAAATCGAGATGTTACAGTGTTTTCCCGAAAGATATCAGATGAAACAATGATAAAAGTACTAGCCTTATTGGCTATTTCAGTATTTTTTCTTTTTTTAATAATTTTTTTAATGTTGATGAGTGAAGATTTTAGTTTTCAGCAGATTGTATTTGAAGCTTTTTCTGCATTTGGTACAGTTGGCTTATCAATGGGCATAACACCGGCATTAAGTTACATTGGGAAAATATTGATTATTATGCTGATGTTTATTGGCAGAGTAGGACCTTTAACTTTTGTATTTGCTTTAGCTGCAAGTATCAGTAAACGAAAATATCAAGTGCCTGAAGAACAGTTGGATATTGGTTGATATATGGAAATTAAAGTTATTGTTGAAAATCAGGCAGAGTTTGTCAGGGTTGATAAGTATATTGTTTCATTACAACATAAAAGCTTATACTCCAGAACTCTTATAGATAAATTGATAGAAAATAAATCAGTAAAAGTAAATAATATGCTTTGCGAGAAAAAAAGCTTTTTAGTAAAAGAAGGAGATGCCATTAACATTACTGTCCCTGATTTTGATATTTGTAATGAAATACCTGAAAAAGAAAACATTCCTCTTAGCATTATTTATGAAGATGATTTTTTGGCTGTCATTGATAAACCTTATGGATTGACAGTTCATCCTGCTCCTGGTAATTATACCGGCACATTGGTAAATGCGTTGTTGTTTCATTTTGAAGACAGTCTGGAAATAACTGATAATAACACCAGACCGGGTATTGTTCATCGACTTGATAAAGATACCAGTGGTTTGATTGTAATAGCAAAAGACAATAAAACACATCATGATTTATCAAAACTTTTTATGGAAAGAAAGATAAATAAAACATATCTTTGTTTTTCACTGGGAGTACCAAAACAACTAACCGGAGTTATAGATTTACCTATTGCCAGGCACAAAACAGACCGAAAAAAGATGTGTATTTCAGAAACAGGGAGATCTGCTGTCTCAAGTTATGAAACTCTGATTGATTTTGAATATTTTTCATTTTTAAAAATAAAAATAATGACAGGCAGAACACATCAGATAAGAGTTCATCTCGAATCGATTCATCATCCTGTAATCGGAGATGATTTATACAATTCTAATAGAAGAATAATTGGCTCTGTACCAGTTCAAGAGCAATTAAAACTAAAATTTTTTTTATCTAAGTATGTACAAAGGCAATTATTACATGCCTATGAGTTAAGTTTTATTCATCCTGTATCAGGCGAACAAATGATTTTTATTTCTGAGATACCGGATGATTTTAAAAATATAATAAAATTTTTCAAAAATCATTTTAATTATTATATTGTTAATGAAGAGGAAGTAGAAAAAATAAAGGGAGTGTTATGAGTGAAAAAAAACCGGTAATAGCAATTATTGATGATGAACCTGTAAATAGATTAATACTTAAGCGTTCATTTAGTGATAAAGAGTATTTATGTAATGAATTTGAGGATGGAGAATCATTTTTAAGTTATTTAGAAAATGAAACCCCTGATGTAATATTGCTTGATGTTATGATGCCCGGTATGAATGGATTTGAGGTGTGTAAACATATCAGAAATAATCCTAAGGCTTTTGATATCCCTGTTATTATTATTACTGCTTTATCAGATAAAGAGTCCAAATTTAAAGGTCTGGAACTCGGTGCTTATGATGTCATTACAAAGCCTTTTGATATTTTTGAAGTACAATTACGAGTCAAACAGTATATCAAGATGAGAGAATTGTTTTTGACAGTCCGACGATATAACGAAATGATGAAAAAAGAGATTTTAGCGGCAAGAAAATTACAATTAAGTATGCTGCCTGAAAGCAATATAGAAATTAATGAAGATTTGTTGTTTATTAATGAATATTATCCCTGTGATAATTTAGGCGGAGATTTTCTTGATTATATAAGACTGTGTGAAGATTATAGTTTGGTATTTATAGCTGATGTTTCAGGACATGGTGTAGCATCATCTTTAATTACTGTCTTTTTAAAGGATTTTTTTAATCAGAATAAAGAATTATTTTTACATACTTTAGATCCTGCTTTCGTATTGTCGGAATTAAATAACGCATTTTTAGCACTTAATTTTCAGGATAAATATTTAACGATGTTTGTTGCCTTTATAGATCACACAACTCATGAGATTACATGGAGTTCCGCAGGACCAAATACTTCTCCGTTATTAATCACTGAAGATTCAATAACAGAGCTGAAGAATGAGGCAATAGCCATAGGGTGGTGGGCTGATGTAGAGTTTGAGTCATATAGTTTTACTATGCCTGAAAATTCAATGTTATTATGTTATTCAGATGCTGCAATTGAGGCAAAAAATAGTAGGGGAGAGCTACTCGAAATAGAAGGGTTTATCAATATATTAAAGTCAATTGACATATTAAGATACGATGATTTACAAATTATTATTCAAAGCTTGTTGGATTATTCGGGTCAGATTGCTTTTAATGATGACTTAAGCCTGATGGCAATTAAAAAGAAGTAAAAGGAAAGAATTATGAATTGCAAAGAAAAGAATCTTTTACAATGTAATTGTAGTTACCCTTGTGATAAAAAAGGTGCATGTTGTGAATGTATTGCTTATCATAGAAAAAAAAAACAGTTACCGGCTTGTTATTTCCCCGATAATGAAGAAAAAAAATATGATAGATCAATAAAGAACTTTTTAAAATTATATCAAGAAGGAAAAATATAAAATGGAAAGACACATTTTTTCAGCTATTGAAGAAGCAATAGATGATATTAAACAAGGTAAAATGATCATTGTGGTTGATGATGAACATAGAGAAAATGAAGGAGATTTAGTTTGTGCTGCTCAATCAATTACAACCGAAACAGTAAATTTTATGATATCCAAAGCACGAGGGCTTGTATGTGTTCCCATGCGTGCGGATAAGATAAAAAAATTAGATATTGGCTTAATGACTAATAATATAACTGAAAAACACGGCACTAAGTTTACTGTATCTGTAGATGCCGCTTATGGGACAACTACAGGTATATCTGCTGAAGAACGAGCATTGACAATCAGAAAGCTTGCTTCTAATGACTCCTTGCCGGAAGATTTTGTAAGACCGGGGCATATATTTCCGTTGATTGCTGAGAATGGTGGTGTTTTAAAAAGGGCAGGACATACTGAAGCTGCTGTTGATTTGGCAATGATGGCAGGTCTTGAAGCTGCAGGAGCTATTTGTGAAATAATAAATGATGATGGAACAATGGCAAGACTGGATGATTTAAAAATATTTGCAGAAAAATATAAACTTAAGATTGTTACAATTAAAGATTTGATTTCTTACAGAGTGAAAACCGATAAATTAATTTATGTTGATTCTGAAGCAAGCTTACCTACAAAATATGGAGATTTCACAATACGGGTCTATCAAAGTAAGGTTTCAGCAGAATATCATTTAGCAATAATAAAAGGTGATGTACAAAATAAAAAAAATGTGCTTGTTAGAGTACATTCTGAATGCCTGACCGGTGATGCTTTGCATAGTTTGAGATGTGATTGTGGACAACAACTCGAATATTCTTATAAAAAGATTGCAGAAGAAGGCCGTGGAGTTATTTTGTATATGAAACAAGAAGGTAGAGGTATTGGATTGCCAAACAAGATTAAGGCTTATCATCTTCAAGATCATGGTAGGGATACAGTGCAAGCAAATATTGAATTAGGCTTTGCTGATGACTTAAGAGATTATGGTATTGGTGCACAGATTTTAAATGATCTTGGTTTAAGTTCTATCAGGCTCCTGACCAATAACCCGAAAAAGATAATCGGACTTGAAGGTTACGGCTTGTCAATATCCGAAAGAGTAAATATTGAAATATCACCTAATAATGCAAATCAGGATTATCTCAAAACAAAAAAAGAAAAAATGGGGCATTTGCTTAATGAAGTATAAATTATTATTTTTAATTTTGATGATTATTTGTTCTGTTGTTTTACTTAATGCTGTGAATTATCCAAAACCTACAGATTATGTAAATGATTATGCTAGAGTACTGGATAGTAATACTAGAAATAATTTATCAAGATTATTAAATGAACTAGATCAAAAAACCGGTGTACAAGTTGCAGTTGTCGTAGTGAATGATTTACAAGGACTTGATAGAGATTTATATGCAAGTGAACTCTATAAAAATTGGGGTATTGGCAATAAGAATGACGAGGGTTTGCTTATATTGCTGGCAGTAAAAGACAGACAATTTAAGGTTGAAGTCGGTTATGGTTCTGAAGGGTATCTAACCGATGGAAGAACAAGTTTG
>CAZJNG010000035.1:0-10814 GCA_964547265.1 uncultured Candidatus Cloacimonadota bacterium
GGATTACAATAGGTACAAGGATTAGGAGTTCTGCCTTTTGAATACTCATCGATAAAATATCGAATAACATTATCATGAAAATCTTTTCTTAAGTCTATGGCATAATGAGGAATCTCTAGCTTTTCGCATACTTTTTTAGCATCAATAACAGATTTTATTGTCTTAATATCCTGATAATTATTATTGTTATCTATACTATCATTAAAGTTTACCATAGTAAAACCGATAACCTTGAAGCCTTTATCTTTAAGCAAGGATGCAACGACCGAGCTGTCAACCCCACCACTCATAGCTACTGCGATGGTTTTATGTTTTAAATCTTCATACATAACAGTTATAAAATTATCCTTTTAATCTCAGCACCAATAGAAGTAAGTTTCTTTTCTATTTTTTCATAACCTCTGTCAATGTGATAGATTCTTGAGATTGTTGTTTCGCCTTCGGCAGCTAAGCCGGCTAAAACCAGTGCAGCACTTGCCCTTAAATCTGTCGCCATAACTTCAGCACCGGAAAGCTTTTCTACTCCGGTAACGATAGCTATACCATCTTTCATTTGGATATTTGCTCCTAATCTGTTAAGTTCTGCAACATGCATAAACCTGTCAGGGAAGATTGTATCCTTGAAATGACTCTTTCCCTTTGCCAAAGTCATATATGCCATAAACTGAGCCTGTAAATCAGTAGGAAATCCCGGATATGCTTCTGTCACAATATCTACCGACTTGATTTTGCTTGCCGGATAAACAGTAATCTCGTCATCAGTTATTTTAAAACTGCATCCTGCTTGCTCCATTTTTTGGATTAAAGACTCCAAATGTCTAGGTTCACAATTGCAAACAGTGAATGTATGCCCTGTTATAGCAGAACATAAGAGTAAAGTTCCGGCTTCAATTCTGTCCGGTATCATAGTCATTTCAACAGGCTTAAGCTTTTTAACTCCCTCAATTTCTAAAAAATTATCTTCAGTTTTTGAGATTTTAGCACCCATTTGATTTAAAAAAGAAATCAGACTGTCTATTTCAGGTTCTAGTGCTATGTTTTTTAAAACAGTTTTACCTTTTGCCAATACAGCTGCCATAAGAGTATTTGCCGTAGCTCCCACAGAAATAAAAGGAAACTCAATCTCTGCTCCGGAGAGTCCTTTAGGGCATTCTGCCTTGATATAGCCATGTTCAATAGTGATTTTAGCACCTAGTCTTTCCATTGCCATCAAATGCAAATCAACAGGTCTGGTTCCAATCGCACAGCCACCGGGAAAAGCTACTAAAGCTTTTTTAAATCTCCCTAAAAGCGGTCCTAAGACATAAATGGATGCTCGCATTTTACTGACTAATTCGTAAGGAGCTTCCCAATAACTTGCATTAGTTGAGTCTATTTGCATAATTTCATTTTCATGCTCAACCCTGGCTCCTATTATTCTTAATAAATGAGACATCATCTTGAAGTCATTTATATTGGGAACATTGTGCAAAACAGAATTTCCTTCCGCCAGTAAAGTAGCAGTCATTAATGGTAAAATAGCATTTTTTGCTCCACTAATGATTACTTTTCCGGCTAGATTCTTTTTGCCGTTAATTAAAAAAGCATCCATTTTTATCCTTTAAATGTTTATTATTTTATAATTGCAATCCTGTCAAATCCTGCTAAGTCTTTTATGATAGTAACATCTGAATAACTGTTTTCTCCAACCAGTTTTGTTATTAGTTCAGCTTGTTCAGAACCAATCTCTAGATATATTTTTCCTTGAGGATTTAAATAATTTTTTGCTTGTTGGATGATAGTTTTATAAAAGAACCCACCGTTTTCGTCTGCAACTAATGAATTTTTAGGTTCAAAAAACAACTCAGGCTCTAGCTTTTGATAGTCATCCTGCGAGATATACGGAGGATTCGAGATTATCAAATCAAACCTGTTATTAATTTTTTCAAATATATCAGATAAGACAAAATCAATTTCAACATGATTGAAGGTTGCATTTTGTTTGGCAATATCTAAAGCATTTTGTGAAATATCTGTTGCTGTCAGCTTTGATTCTTGCCATCTTTTCTTGATAGCTATTGCAATTGCTCCTGAGCCGGTACATAAATCAAGTATAGAATGGCATTTAGGCTCACTTTTTAAGATTAAATCGGTCATAAATTCAGTCTCAGGTCGAGGTATTAATACATTTTCATCAATCTTTAAGACAATATCTAAAAATTCTACCTGTCCGATAATATACTGAAGTGGTTTTCTTTTACCTCTTTCAGTAATGGCATTTCTAAGTTTGCTTGCTTCATTATCTGTTAAAACTCTTTCAAACTGTAAATAGATATCCATTCTGTTTATTTGCAGAAAATGACTTATTATCAGTTCCGTTTCCAAGCGAGAATTCTCTACTTTTTTTTTCTTTAAGTAGTCGGAACTTTTTATTAAGATATCTTTAAGAGTTAAATCAGTCATGAGCTAAACTAATTGTCACCTGAATTTTTGAACCATTATCAGAAAAGACTAATTCCTTTGATAAAGTCTTTATGAGAAATAAACCCCTGCCGGTTGGCACTAAAGGGTCAAGTAACTTATTAAAATTGCTTTTCATATACTTATTAAAATCAAAGCCTTGACCTGTATCTTTGACAGTAATAATTAACTCATTTTCCGTTTTAATGTAATCAAACGACACATGTACAAATGCTTGACAAGTTAAGTCAGCATTGTCTTTGTTTCTCTGATTAATCAACTCAGTTTGAGCTGTTTTATTGAGCTGCCTTTCTTTCTTATTTAGGGACCAGATTCCATGCATAAAGGCATTAGTTATCATCTCTTCTAAAACAAGATAGATTTCATTTCTTTTAAAAGGGCTTAGGTTGAAGTTTTTTTTAATTTCAGTATTGAGATATTCAACAATCGATTTATTAAGAAATTCTTCCGGTTGAAAGAGAAAAGATTTTTTAAAATTTTGAAATGTATGATACAAATCATAGTCAAGTTTTAATCTTTTTGATTTTTTTAACTGACTATTAATAATCTCGTTCAATGCCTTTTTATTTACAGGTTTTGGAATAAAGTCAGATGCACCTACTTTAATTGCTTCGGCTAAATACTCTGTTGTAGCCCTGCCTGTCATTATGATAATAGGAATGCTCATGTCAAGACCTTCTCTCAATATTTTAATAAAGTCTAAACCTGTCTTGACAGGCATTTCAATATCTGTTAAAACAAGATCATAATAATCGTTTTTGATTGCATTAACAGCTTTATCGACATTTTGACATATCGTAATGTCGAATCCTGATTGCTCCAGAATTTGTTTTAAGCTCTCTAATAATTCCTTTTCATCATCTACAATCAATAACCTGATGTCATTGAAATTGGTCATAAGTTAATGGTCATTAATTGATTAAGCTTAATTGTTGAGAATAAATCATAAACACCGGGCGAGCATTTAATGATTTCCACTTCACCATTTTTGGAGATATAGTCTTTGTAAAATAATAAGAGTTTCCCGATTCCGGTGCTTGAGATAATTCGACAAGCTGAAAAATCAAGGTCAAGTTTTTTTAAGTCGCTTTTTAAAACTTCATCAAGTTTTTCTTGAAATAAATACGCATTTTCTGTTGTAACTACACCGTCAATTTTCATTAATGCTCTTTTTTCTTCATAGATTAATTCAATATTCATTGCATTCTCCTTTGTTTAATATCCTCTGATTTTTTTTAAAATATTCTCCTGTATAACTACAGGGACTTTCTCATAAGAACAAAATTCCATTGAATAAGAAGCTCTGCCTTGCGAAAGAGTTCTTATTCGTGTTGAGTATCCAAACAGTTCACTCATAGGAATCTGACATACAATCTCTTGTTTATTTAATTGTTGTTTAACTTCAAGAATTTTTCCTCTTTTTGCATTGACATCACCGATTAAATCACCGGTAAAATCTTCAGGGCTTATGATACTCACTAGCATAATTGGTTCCAAAATAGCAGGTTCAGCAAGACTGACAGCTTTTGATAAAGTCATTGCTGTAGCAATTTTGAAGGCAGTATCAGTTGATTCTCCTTGACGATAGTCAATATTTGTTATATCAATCATAATATTTTCAATATTTCCACTAACTAAAGGTCCGTCACCACAAGCATTAAAAGCACTCTCTTTTATTGCCTCTGTTATTTCCTGAGGAATATTTTCTAAATTACAGCTGAAAACAATCTTAATTTTATCATGAGTGTCGATAACATTTGTAAATGTTTGAGATAGTGGGCAAACCTTAAGCTTAACCTTAGCATACAGAATTTTTCCTGATATATCCCTTTTAAATTCTTCTTCTGTTTCCACGCATTTATTGATAGTTTCTTTATATGAAACCTGCGGATTTCCACAGTTTACATTAAGATTGAACTCTCTTTTTAGTCTGTCAATTAAGATGTCAAGATGAAGCTCTCCCATACCCGTTATCAAAGTCTGACCTGAATCTTTGTCTTGTTTTACTTTAAAAGTTGGGTCTTCATCTTCAAGCATTTTTAAGGCATCTGTAAGTAAATCCTGGTCACCTTTAGTTTTAGCTTCAATTGCCATGGCTATAACGGTATCAGGGAAATCCATTTTTGACATTAGAATCTCGTTGTCTTGCTGAGTAATTGTATCACCAGTAACTGTAAACTTCAAACCTGCAATGGCTACAATATCACCTGCCTTAACTTCTTCAACATCCTTCTTTTTGTTTGATTGCATTTGAAGAAGTCGCATAGCTCTTTCTTTTTTACCATTTGACTGATTGAAAAAGACTTCTCCCTTTTTTAAGGACCCTGAATAAACTCTGATATAAACCAATTTACCCAGATATTTATCTATTTGAACCTTAAAAGCAAGTGCTGCAAATTTATTTTTCGGATTGCATTCTACTTTAACAATTTCGTCAGTATTCTTTTTATATGCAATAGCAGGTTCTAGTGCAAGCGGAGAAGGGAGATAATCACAGATAGCATCAAGAAGAGCCTGAACACCAATATTTTTAAGCGATGAACCACATAAGACAGGTATAAGTTTATTTGAGATTACAGTGTTATGAAGTGTTTGTCTAATCAACTCGTTTTCAACTGCTTGTCCTTCCAGAAAGTTTAACATTATTTCATCATTAAAATCTGCCAACCTTTCAACAAGCTTTTCTCTTAATGAAACAGATGTTTCCAGTAACTCTTCAGGAATATCTTCATATATATAATTCTTGCCAAATGTATCTGAGTCATAATATATTGCTCTCATGTTAATTATATCTATAACACCTTGAAATTTATCTTCTTTACCAATCGGATACTGAATGCAAACTGCATCCTGAGTAAGTCTTTCGGTTATCATTTCAAAAACATTTTCAAAGTCAGCACCTACTCTATCCATTTTGTTGATAAAAGCAATCCTTGGAACTTTATACTTATCAGCTTGATGCCATACAGTTTCTGATTGAGGTTCTACACCACCTACTGCACAAAAAACGCCGACAGCACCATCTAAAACTCTTAATGACCTTTCAACCTCAGCAGTAAAATCTACATGTCCGGGAGTATCAATAATATTAATCTGATTATCATTCCAAAAACAGGTAATAGTTGCAGAAGTAATTGTAATACCTCTTTCTTTTTCCTGCTCCATCCAGTCTGTAGTTGTATTCCCATCATGAACTTCCCCAAGCTTATGAACCAAACCGGTATAAAACAAAATCCTTTCTGTAGTGGTTGTTTTGCCTGCATCTATGTGGGCAATAATACCAATATTTCTAATCAAGTTCAAATCAGACATACACCCTCTGAAAATTTAATTTATTTATCTTAATCTCCATGTTAAAAGCCTTTTAATTATTATTATTTCTTTTTATTGTCAATATAATAAATATAGTAAAAAAAGTCAATAATATTTTTTAAAAATCTGTTAATTCTTACAGTAAAACTGAAAATAAAGTTGTTTGTGACGAGATAAAATTTCATGTGTGAAACAATATTAAATTATTAGGCTTTAAAAAAAAGTTTAAAAATCATTTGACAAATAACTGTATATAATAAATACTTTGTGAGTATTAAAAATAATTAGCTTTTATAAAGAAAGATAGGATGTTTTATGAAGAATTTAGCAGAGATTTTAAGTACGAGAAAGCAAGTTTCTGAAATTGTTATGGGTAACTATGCAATAGTCAGAGCTATGCTAGAAGCAGGTGTAAATGTAGTGACTTCATATCCCGGTTCACCAACCCCTGAAATTGCAGATGCCATCAGATTAGTAAACAATAAGTTTGATGATTTGTATTTTGAGTTTTCAGTAAATGAAAAGGTAGCAACTGAAGTAGCCTTTGGTGCTTCGGTTAATGGATATTTATCTTGCGTTTTTTTTAAGAGTGTTGGCTTAAATGTAGCTGCTGATAGTTTTGTACAACTTTCTTTATTAGAATTAATTGGGGGTATGGTAATAGTACTTGGAGATGACCCCGGTGCAAACTCTTCCCAAAATGAACAGGATAACAGACATTATGCACGACTATCATATATGCCAATCTTTGAACCCGCAAACCCAAAAGAAGTTTATTCTATGTTTAAAGAAGCCTGTAAAAAATCACAAGAATTAAAAATGCCCGTAATATTTAGACTGTCAACTCATGTCTGCCATGCCAAAGAGAGAGTGTTTTTTGAACAATATCAAAGAGAATCTTTTAAAAAAGAACCAAAATTCAATCCTGAAAACGGTCCATACATACCAATAACCAGTGCAGTTTTTCCCATGAAAAGAAAAGCTATTGAAAAATTAAACACAATGTCAATATATGCTGAAAATACTGAGTTAAACTATCTCATTGACAATCAATCAGAATATGGCATTATTACTTCGGGCTTGACCTACTTATCCTTAGAAGATGTTTTAGCTGACAAGAATAATAAACCTGATATTTTAAAATTAGGCATTAGCTATCCTTTGCCTGAAAAGATGATTTGTGAGTTTCTAAAAAATCATAAATGTATTAAAGTATTAGAAGAGCTTGATGATTTCCATGAACAGATGATTAAAACTATTGCATATAATCATGGTATTAATTGCCAAATTTCAGGAAAGACTGATGTAGATGACTGGATTGGAGAATATACTCCCGAAAGAGTAGAAAAGATTTTAGAAAAAACCTGGCCTGAACTTTTTAAGTCTAATTCATTAGAAAAAAAGGAATTTGCTTATAAGCCTATACCCCGACCTGCTCAATTGTGTCCGGGTTGTGGTCACAGGTCAGCTTTTTATGCAATCAAACAAGTTCTGCAAAGCGAAGATATAACGGTTGCAGATATTGGGTGTCATACTCTTGGTTTCTTGCCTCCGTATAGCTTAGGTCAAGCATTGCTTAGTATGGGGCATTCAAATGGAACTGCCGCAGGTTTGTCAATCTTTAATGACGAAAGGAATGTTGTTTCTTTTCTAGGAGATTCTACCTTTTATCATGCAGGGATTCCGGGTATCATAAATGCAGTTTATAACAACCATAAGCATACTTTGATTATTATGGAAAATGGCACTACCGCTATGACAGGACATCAGGAACATCCGGCTACCGGAAAAAACTTTAATTCTGAAACTCAAAAGATACCTTTAAAAAAGGTTTTAGAAGGCATTGGCGTTCAAAGTATCAGAGAAATAGATACTTATGCTCAATCCAAATTAACTAAGGCAATTAAAGATGCCATGTCAGAAGATAATTTTTCTGTTGTTATTGCAAAACATCCATGTATGTTAAAGTTTGTCCGCAGTGTCAGAAGAGCTAAAAAAGCCTTACCAAAACCTGTTATAATAACAGCTAAATGTGATAAAAAATATAAATGTATTAGTGAATTTGCTTGTCCAAGTTATCAGATTGACGACAATGGTCAGGTATGGGTGCAAACTGATTTATGTATCGGTGATGGTTCTTGCAAGCAAACTTGCCCAAGCGAGGCAATCGAAAACCAAAAGACAGGAGTTGAATAATGAATAATCCTTATAACATATATATGATTGGTGTCGGAGGGCAAGGCATTGGTTTGCTGAGTGAAGCTTTACTCAGAGCAGCAGATTATGCAGGGTGTGAAGTACATGGTGTGGATACTCATGGTTTGGCTCAGAGAGGCGGAACTGTTACCTCGCATTTGCGTTTGGGTACAAATGCCAAATCTCCTTTAGTGAAGCCGGGCAATGCTGATTTAGTTATTGCTCTGGAAAGATATGAAGCATTTAGAGCTTTAATCGAATACTCAAAAGAAAACAGTGAACTTGTATATTACGATGCTGTGTGGCAACCCTTAAATGTCAGACTACAAAAAACAGAATTATTGAAAGAAGATAAACTGATTCAAGCAGCTAAAGAAAAACATGTTAAACTTCACAAAGTCTTTATTGATGATTTAAGTGATGCCCGAATGCAAAATGTAGCCTTATTATCATTTCTTAATAGCAATAAAATAATAAAAAATATAACTAAAGATTGTTATTTCAAGGCATTAAAAGACATCATGCCTGAGCATATTGTTGAGAAAAATATTAAGCTTTTTGATACACTAGCTTGAGATATTTAGTTATAAAGAGGACTTAATGGAAAGCATAAAATATATAAATAGAGATTCAAAAAATATTTGTGAAGAGAAAATACCCGGTGAGAAGTGTTTAAGATATCTTTATTATACAAGTTCCGGCAGAATGCTGTTAAAAACTATGGTAAATAAAAAGATAGTAAGTGACTTGTATGGATTTCTAATGAAAATGCCCTTTTCTAAGAAAAAGATAGATGCTTTCATTGCTGAATATAAGATTGATATAGATTTATTTGAAAAACCGGGAAAGGGCTATAAAAACTTTAATGATTTCTTTATCAGAAGGATTAAACAGAGTAAACTCAATCTTGATATTAATGATGAAGTTTTAATTTCACCCGCAGATGGCAAAGTCTTAGTCTTTGAAAATCTTCAAGATGAAACATTTATAATAAAAGGCATGGAATTCAACATAAAAACTCTTTTACAGGATGAACAATCATATCATAAATATAAGTCCGGTTCTATGGCAATTATTAGATTAGCACCGGCTGATTATCACAGGTTTCATTTTCCTTGTGACAGCATACCGGGTGAAACAAAACTGATTAAGGGGAAATATTACTCCGTATCCCCTCTAGCATTGAAGCAACTACCTAATGTATTTTTGCAGAATAAAAGAACAGTTTGTTATTTGGATAAGACTGTTTTTGGAAAGATTGCTTATCTTGAAATTGGGGCTACAATGGTTGGTTCAATCAAACAAACATATTATAATCCTAAAAAAGCATATAACCCGGAATTAGTTTTTAAAGGACAGGAAAAGGGATATTTTGAGTTTGGAGGTTCTACTGTGATATTGCTTTTTGAAAAAGATAAGCTAAAATTTGATAATGATTTATTGGAAAATACCTCTAAAGGACTTGAAACAAGTATTAAATTTGGAGATTCATTAGGAAGATTATTTGATGAAACTAACCGCTGATTTACATTCACATTCCGGATATGCAGGTGGAGTAGGGGCTATTGAATTAAAAGACATTGCTCTCACAATGCAATATAAGGGTATAGATGTTTATGGCACAGGTGATTGTCTTTTACCACAAAGAAGCAATGAACTTAAGAATCAACTAATTTATTGCCACAACGGACTATATAAAATCAAAGAAAACTCAAAAGCAAATTTTCTTTTACAGACAGAGATTATCTTGACAACTAAAAGTCAGTCTGTAAATGCTAAAAATAAGCTTATGGCTCATCATATAGTCTTGTTTCCTGACTTTGAATCAATTGAAAAAATGCAGTCAAAGATGATAAAATTGAAGCAAAAAAATACTATTGGCAGGCCATATATTGCTACTGACTGTAGAGATAGGTTAGTAGATATCTTATTTGAGATTAAGAATATACACCCCTTAATTGAAATTATTCCGGCTCATGTAGTTACTCCCGATGGAGTGATGGGAAGTGCGAACAGACTGTATCATCCTGAAGAGTTTTATGGAGATTTTTTTAGTGAAATACATGCTTTAGAAACAGGCTTAAGTGCTGATCCCGGTATGTTGTGCGAGATTGAAGGACTAAGTCATCTGACGATGCTATCGTTTAGCGATGGTCACAGTTCTGCACTTAATCGCATAGGTCGGGAATTTACTGTATTTGATGTCAATGAGATTTCTTATGCAGAGATAATGAATGCCATCAGAAAGAATAAAGTTCTATTTACGGCGGAGTTTATGCCCGAAGAAGGCAGATATCACTTAACCGGACATAGAGCAGATAAGCAAGGGCATAAAGAAGAAATTTACTTTGCCGGGAATCCACCAAAAGATTATATTTGCCCGATTTGTAATAAGAAAATGACTCCGGGTGTAGCTGATTGGTTAAAGCAACTCCCAAAAGCAAAACAGAAAAGTAAACAAAACTTTATTCACTTAATCCCCTTGATAGAGGTAATCGCCTATGGTTACAAGCTTAAAAGTATTAAGTCTGCAAAGGTTCATAAAACCTATTTTGAAATACTGCAAAGCTTTGATACAGAGATAGATTTGTGGCAGTCTTCAAAAGAAAAAATAAGATTATTATTGACAAAAAATATTGATATTAATATTGTAAATGCAATTATAAAGGTTAAGAGTCAGGATTTCTATTATGACCCTCCCGGTTTTGATGGAAATTATGGTAAGTTAAAGATTAATATATAAGGAGATAGATATGGATTCTTCAATTTTTAAAAGTAGAAGAGAAAAATTAGGTGCTTCATTAGAAAATGGAGATATGCTTATTATTTTCTCAGCAGATGAACCA
>CAZJNG010000036.1:0-10799 GCA_964547265.1 uncultured Candidatus Cloacimonadota bacterium
TTTTTTAGATTATTAATTAAGGAGTAATTTATGCTAAATAATGGAGATATTTTTCTCATAGAAGATGATTTAATTGATGTAATGGTTTTTGAAAAAACACTAAAAAAACTATCAATAAATAACAAACTGATTATTTTTAACAATGGTATAGATTGTATAAACTATATTAAAACAAACCCCGCTCTGCCTGCTATTATGTTTATAGACCTTAATACACCTAAAATGAATGGAATTGAATTTTTAACAGAAATCAATAAAACTATTTTTGACACATTCTTTCCTCTGATTGTACTAACAACATCTGATGACGATAACGACATAAATCAAGCTTATAGAAATCATGTTAATGGTTATATAACAAAATCAATTTCTTATGAAGAATTTACATCTAACCTTTTAACTGTACTAACTTATTGGAACACAGTAAAATTACCTCAAAGGACAAAATTATGATGAAAACAATACTCTTTGTTGAAGATGATGAAGTTGACAGAATGTCACTCGAAAGAAACATAAAAAAAAGCAACGAATTTAATTTCTATTCAGCACAATCAATGTTTAAAGCTAGAGAAATCATTTCATCAAGTAAGATTGATATAATTGTTACCGACTACAATCTCGGAGACGGAGTCGGAACTGACTTCATAAAAAATTATCCCGACATTCCGGTTATTATCATTACAGGAACTAACGACATTGAATTAGCTGTACAAGCAATGAAAGTCGGAGCTTATGACTTTTTAGTAAAAGATTTTGAACGAAACTATTTAAAAATGATTGCCATCTCTTGTCAACATGCTATTAAAAGAAAAAATCAAGAAATATTTTTAACAAAACTTACTCAGGCAGTTGAACAAAGTCCAGGTATTATTTTAATTACTGATATCAACGGAATTATCGAATATGCTAACCCAAAACTCACAGAACTAACAGGCTACTCAAGAGAAGAACTAATCAATTCATCTATAAAAATCTTCAAATCTGGTTATCATATAAATGAATTTTATGAAAAAATGTGGAATACCATAATTTCAGGAGAAAAATGGACAGGCGAACTTTACAATAAAACTAAAAATGGCAACCTTTATTGGGAATTTGCATCAATTGCTCCCCTGAAGAATAAAGAAGGAAAGATTACTCACTTTGTTAAAGTTGCAGAAAATATTACTGAATCAAAGAAAGCAGAACAAGAAAAAATTAAAGCAGAAAAACTACAAAGCGTCCTAGAAATGGCAGGTACTGTTTCTCACGAGCTTAACCAACCTCTCCAAATAATACTTGGATACTCAGAACTACTCAAAGAAAAACTAGCTGAAAATGATAAATTCAAGAAACAACTGGAACATATAATAAGTAACATAACTCGTATTGTTGAAATTACAGAAAAAATAAAAAATATTACTGAATATAAAGTCAAACACTATCTTGATAATACCAACATTATTGATATTCACTAAGAAAGACATATTATGAAATCTATTAAAAAAAATATTCTATTTCTTTTATTTCTATCAATCCTTGTTAATCTCGTTGGGACAAAAGTACTCTTGATTGAAGACTCACCTTACTGTAATCAAGACAATCCTGATAATTTTATAAAATTTTACATCACAGAAATCTTCAAGAAGTTAGATATAACTCCTGATTTTGAATATGTATCTCATGATGAAGTAATGAATCGAATAGATAAAAATGATTTCTTTATTACCACTCCATTTTATATACCTAAAAGGCTATCAAACAGAATCTTGGTTTCCGAAAAACTATATACATTTAAAAATCATGTATTCTATAATGAGCTTATCTATAATCATCTGGACATAAATAGTCTGACTGACTTAAAAACCTATATTATAGGCTCAAATGCCTTTTATAAACATGAACAAGCATTAAGAAAAGCAGGTTTAACAATTCATTACTCAAGAAATAACATAGAAAGTATTCAAAAACTTACTGAACAAAAAGTCTCTTTCGTAATTGAGGAAAAAATTAAAGGCTTAATGTACTTAAACCAAAGTACAGGCAAATTTAAAGAAAATATTAAATTTTATGATATAAGCTTTTTCCATGAGGATATCTTTATAGGTGCTGCAATTAATAATAATGAATCTGTAAGACTAATGGAAAAAATTAATACTGTTTTACTTGATTCAGCACTAATGAATCAAATTGAAGAGAACTTTATTAACCAAATTCTAGTTAAATGACAACACAAATAATTGCTACCATAGGTAAAAACTTTGATAAAAAGTCAATTATTGAAATGCATAAAGCCGGTGCAAACATTTTTCGCTATAACTTTTCGCATGGCAATCATAAAGATGCAAAAAGATTAAGAAAGATTCTTTTTGAAGAAGATTTTAATCGGTGTTCGTTAATTGGAGACATTGCAGGTCCGGAAGTCAGACTTTATAATTATCCACATAATCTAATAATAAAAAAAAACCAAACAATCAAGATATATTCAACACAATACAACACTCCGGAAATCAAAGTTAATTTAAGACTAGATAAATTTATACCTGCAAGCAATTTTATCCTTATCTCTGATGGTCTAATCAGAGCTGAATTATTAGATTACAATCAAACATTCATGACTATTAAGTGTTTTAATACAAAAAATATCAAACTAAGAGCTAAAGCACATATTGCATTTCCCGGATCTACCTATCCAATAGATTTTCTAAATGAAAAAGATATTCATGATATTGAGTTTTGCATGAATAATAAATTTGAATATATTGCATTATCTTTTGTTCAAAATACTGAGGATATTTTGGCAGTAAGACAAATTACTCAAAACTCACCAATTTTAATAATTGTTAAATTTGAACTACCTCAGGCTATCACTAATATTGACTCAATAATTAGAAATGCAGATGCTTTTTTTATTGCCAGAGGTGATTTAGGAAATGAGTGTAATCTTTTTCAAGTGCCTTACTTGCAAAGCCTGATAACTAAAAAATGTAGTTTATTTAAAAAACCTGTTTTCTTAGCAACTCAAATATTAGAGTCTATGATTACTAACCCTAATCCTCTCAGAGCAGAACTGACTGATATTGCCTATGCAATCAAGACTAATATTTCAGCGTTAACTCTTTCCGGAGAAACAGCTTACGGAAAATATCCTCTTGAAGCAATAAAGACATTAAAAAAAATGATAGACATTTACTCTTCCTTAACTCATTTAAACAAATTTTAATTATTAAAGTTTATAAACGAAGTGTCGATATTCATATTGGCATACTAAGTGCATTATAAGATTAAAAAAAGGAGGATGAATGAAAAAATTTCTCAAACCGATACAGATTATACTCAAATTAAGAAAAAAAATATTCTTCCCAAACAATAAAACATTGACTTTTTTTAAAAGATTTATTAATTTGACATAAACGGAGGAATGATGATAAAATTAACAAAAATTAACGATCAACAATTCTATATTAACTGTGATCTAATGGAATTTATTGAATCCACTCCCGATACAATAATTAGTTTAACAACAGGGAAAAAGATAATAGTAAAAGAATCAGCTGATGAAGTTATTGATAAAATAATTGAGTTTAAGAGTAGAGCATTGCGTAACTGGGAAATAATCAATAGAAGTTAAAAATAGGAATAATTTATGGATATTACAACAGTATTAGGGCTGATATTTGCTTTTGCATTAGTGTTTGTGCCGTTGATTCTTAAAGGAGATCTTGACAGTTTTATTGATATTCCTTCATTAATGATAACTATCGGAGGAGCTTTAGCTGCAACAATTATGTCATTTAGTCTAACTGACATTATAGGATCTATAAAAGTCACTAAAAATGCCTTTTTTTCCAAACCGCAAGAGCCCGGCAAAATTATTGACAGTATGGTTGAATTAGGTGAAAAAGCTCGTAGAGAAGGCATCTTGGCATTAGAAAGAGAAATGGCAAAAATTGATGACGATTTCTTAAAAAAATCTATACAACTTGCTGTTGACGGAAATGAACCGGAAGTTATAGAAAATGTTATGTCAACAGAGATAGACAATCTGGAAGAAAGACACAAAACAGGCAAATCACTATTTGATACACTTGCAAACTTTGGACCTGCTTTTGGAATGATTGGAACTTTGATCGGATTAATTCAAATGTTGAAAGCACTAGATGACCCTGCAAATATCGGAGCCGGCATGGCAGTTGCTCTTATAACAACTTTTTATGGTTCAATGCTTGCTAATGCAATAGCCACACCTATTGCAAATAAACTGGGAGCGAGATCAAAAGAAGAAATTAATATAAAAAATATGATTCTATTTGGAGTATTGTCTATTCACTCCGGAGATAATCCTCGAGTAACCAGAGATAAACTTGAAACTTTTATTCCGCCGTCACTAAGAAAAGGCAGTAAATAATCATGTCAAAAAAGAAAAAATGTCCTGATTGTCCACCACCGGGTGCTCCTGCGTACATGAACACTTATGGAGATATGATGACACTCCTAGTGACATTTTTTGTTTTATTAATATCATACTCGACAATCGAACAGAAAAAATTTACTATGGCAATGACTTCATTAAGAGGTGCTTTAGGTATGATGACAGCATCTCAAGGAGTAAGTTTACCTGTATCTAAAATGCCCATGTTTCAAATTGGAAAAGGCAAGATTGACCAAGTCATTGAAGCAATAATTAAACAAATTAGAGAACAATTACAAAAATCAGGCATGCAAGATCAAATTAAAATGACTCAGTCAAAAGATCAAATTCATTTTAGTATCAGCGAACCAATGCTCTTTGAATCTGCTCAAGCAACGGTAAAACCTGCGGCTGACAGCTTATTAGTCTTAATTGCCGAAATACTTAATATTGTCCCTTTCGAAATAAGAGTAGAAGGCCACACAGACAATAGACCAATCAACACTCCAAGATTCCCTTCTAATTGGGAATTATCTTTTGCTAGAGGTATTGCACTTTCAAGAAAGTTAATTGAGTTTGGAGTAAGCCCTAACAGATTTCAAGTTATTGGCTATGGCGAATACAGACCGATAGCAGATAATTCAAACCCAACCGGAAGAGCTCTTAATAGAAGAGTCGAAATATATGTCAATTTAAGAGAAGGCATCAGAAGATCACTAATGCCGGGAGAATAATATGAATAATAAAGGCAAAATTAATATTTTAATTATCGTTATCATAGTTTTAGTGCAGTTAATTATTGGCGTTGCGATCTATTTTTTATTTTTAAGAGAAAAATCTGAACCAATTAGATTAAAAGCACTTGAAACAACAACCCTTACAGATACAACATCAAGCATATCTAAAGATAAAGATGATAATGATTTAAAATCAAATAGTTTTGATGCAAAAGATTATATAAAAGACTACACTATTTTTTCCATTGGTGATTTAATTATTAATCCCTATGGTTCAGAATCAAGATTTTTTATTATTTCAATATCATTTGAACACCGTCAGGCAGAGAAAAAACTTCCGGATGAGTTAAAAAATAAAACACCATTAATAAAAGACAGATTGATTGGGTATTTTTCAAGACTAGCTATAGAGGACTTACAAAAAATTGATAATAGAGATATTTTTAAAGATGATATTATGAAAACAGTGAACAGTATGTTAACCGAAGGAAGAATCACTAATGTATTTTTTGAACAATATGTCATACAGTAGGATCTTATGAGCAAGTTATTATCACAAGAAGAAGTAGATGCCCTGTTATCGCAAGAATCAGGTCCGGAATTCGGTGAAGATCTATTACAAAAACAAAAAGAAGCAAGATTATATGATTTTCGTCATCCTGACAGAGTTTCTAAAGAACAGTTAAAAATTCTTAGAAATATTCATGATAACTTTGCACGACTTCTATCTACATATCTTTCTAACGCATTAAGAACTATGATTGATGTTAAGGTGCCTACTATAGAACAGGTAACCTATCTTGAGTTTACAATGTCTGCATCAGATTTTACATATATGTATATATTTGACATAACAAATCTTGACGGTCAAGCTATTCTTGAAACTGATCCAAACCTCTCATTTTTCATTATAGACAGACTTTTTGGCGGAACAGGTAACACTGTTAATAGAAATGAAGGCTCTCCTACAATTATTGAGCGTTCGGTGATGAACAATATAGCCGAAAGAACTTTAGAGTATCTTAAAGAAGCATGGCAACATATCGATGTATTACAACCAAATATTGGTACTTTTGAAACAAATCCTCAACTAGTCACTATAGCACCAGCATCTGAGACAATGATAGTATTAAATTTCCCTGTTATTGCAAGGAATTTTGAATTCTATATCCTTCTTTGTTTCCCATATTTTATGCTGGAACCCATACTAAAAAAACTTATCAGTCAAAACTACATGACTATGATGAAAAAAGAAACAAATGAAGATGATGTTGCAAATCTAACCAGAACAATTGAAAATACAAATGTTAATTTTAGTGTTGAGCTTGGCAGGTTAAATATTTCGGTAGAAGACTTTGTAGAACTTGAAGAAGGTGAAATTCTATTATTAAACTCAAAAATCAATAATCCCTTGATAGCAAGGATTCAAAGCCATAAAAAATTCCTTGTTTCTCCGGGCAAAAAAGGTAAAAACAGGGCAGTTAGAATAGATAATATGATTGACGAAGAAGGAGATATTATATGACTGGCGTAAAAAGTTTAGATAAATTCTTAGAGTTTTTTAACTCAAATGCCGGAGGTGTTTTAAGCACAATAACTAATCAGCAAATATACTTTTCAACAAAAAGTTTCAAAGACTTTGATTTTAGCGAGATTCAAGAAAAGGCTCAGATTCCATGTTTAATGATTACAGTCAGCTTTGCAGGCTCTAAAGATTTTCAATTTCACCTGATTTTATCAAAATCAATAGTAGCTGCACTTTCAGATTTGATGATGTTAGGCACAGGTGATGTAGATTACATACCTGAAGAACATAATGATGCAATACAAGAAATGCTTAATCAGGTTATGGGTTCTATTACAAGTGAGCTTGATGCAGAAGGTATTGAAGCATCGGGAGTAGTAACTGAAGTCGAGCTCTCAGATCTAGAAATTCAGAAAGAATTTTTAACAGATAATAAAAGTATTGAACTTGGCTTTGAGTTACTTGGAAACGATTCAAGTATATTTATGATATTTGATCCAATAAATCTTGAAATAATTGATAGTCTTTTTGCGGACTCTAGTGGAATAGATGCTTTTCAGGATACAGCGAAAGCTACTTCGTCTAACTTTGCAAAAAGTTCTCCTAAACAAAAAACACAACAAGAACCTGTTAAGGTTTCTAGAGCTTCATTTGCTGAAATAGAAGAAGTTCGTCCATCAAATGCTAAAAATGTTAATATTGATATCTTGTTAGACATTAGTTTACCTGTTACTGTTGAACTAGGCAGAATAGATATGAGAATCAAAGATGTTCTAGATTTAGGGCAGGGATCTGTTATTGAGTTAAATAAACTGGCAGGTGATTTAGTGGATTTATTAATAAATGGTAAAAAATTTGCGGTAGGAGAAGTAATGGTTGTTGATGATAATTATGCAGTTAGAATTGTAAACCTGATTTCAAGAGATGAAAGAATCAAAACCTTAGGTCCTCAATGATGTGGGGTTTATTATTATCTCTTTTAAATTCTATAAATATTAACGCTAATTTCTTTTCAGATTCTCTTAGCTTTGCTGACAATTTACATTCTAACACAAAGACTAATCCTACTACTTTTGTGTGGATGATCTTAATGATGTTAGGAATGCTTCTATTATTATCCGGGCTTTTATACTTTTCTTTATATTTCATCAAAAAGTTAAACAAGAATTTAAAAAATCTTGATGATAATTTTAACCTTAAAATATATGACACTATATACTTAAACAGCAAACAAGGTATAAGTATAATTTTATTACACAAACAAGCATATATAATTGGATTTAGTTCTAGTTCTGTTAATCTGATTGACAAAATCACTGACACAGAATTATTAGAATCATTGAAAAAACAAAATCAAAACAAAAAGGATTTTAAAAAAATCTTTAAAGGCCTGATTAATAAGGATAATATTCAATGAACATAAAAATTAATAAGTTTCAGTTTTTATTTATTATACTTTTTATACTAAGTATTTTTTCATTTTCTGAGGTTTCAGCACAAGCTATTCCCAGAATCAGTGTAGGCATTGATCAGGCAACAAGTCCAGCAGAAGTGGCAAATAGTTTACAAATTCTTTTTTTACTCACAATCCTTTCAATTGCACCTTCCATTTTGATTTTAATGACAAGTTTTACTCGAATCACGATTGTTCTTTCTTTTGTGAGAAAAGCATTAGGTACGCAGCCAACTCCAAGTAATCAGATTTTAGCCTCGATTGCCTTATTTCTAACTTTTTTTATCATGGCTCCCATCTTTAAAGATATTAACGATCAAGCTCTTCAACCTTATCTTCAAGGGTCTTTAACTCATGAGGAGTTTTATGCTGAAGGAATTAAACCACTTCGAGTGTTTATGTTACAACAAACCAGAGATAAAGATTTAGCGTTAATGCTCAACACATCTCGCTTACCTAAACCTAATAACGCAGACGAAATTCCTATTCAAATTCTTGTTTCAGCTTTTGCTCTCAGTGAAATCAGAATAGCATTTCAAATGGGATTTTTAATATATCTACCTTTTTTAATGATAGATATGATTACGGCAAGTATTTTAATGTCTATGGGTATGATGATGCTTCCACCGGCTATGATTTCTGCTCCTTTAAAAGTACTTTTATTTATTTTAGTTGATGGATGGTATCTTGTAATTCAATCTTTGGTAAGAAGTTTTAGATTTTAGGATAAATTATGTCACAAGAACTAGTAATCGAAATAGCAACTCAAACTATCTATTTTACTATGGTTATTGCAGCTCCAATTTTACTGACCGGCCTAGTTATTGGTGTTTTATTATCAATCATGCAGTCAGTAATTCAAATAAAAGAAATGACTTTAACTTTTATACCTAAAATTTTAGCGGTTATGTTAATTCTACTATTAACAATTCCCTGGATGATAAACAAATTCTTAGAATTTTTTAATTATATAATGAACATAATGATCAACCTACAATAATCAATAATGTTTGAAAGCATTGGTTTTACACTATCTCAATTAGAATTATGGCTTTTAATCTTTGTTAGGTTTTTAACTCTTTTATCAACTTTTCCATTTTTTTCTTATGATTCTATTGATCCAAGAGTAAGAGCATTTTTCGCTGTTTTACTCGCTACTTTAATGGCGAGAATAATTCCTTATCCTGATAATTTCCCGATAGAGTTTACGATGTTAATGTTTTATGTAGCCCGCGAGGTTTTGATAGGTTTTTGCATAGGTATGTTTTCAGCTTTTTTTGTAGAAGTTGTAAAGTTCGCAGGCACTCAAACATCACACATGATGGGTTTAAACATGGCATCAATGGTTGACCCAACTACATCTGAAGAAAGTGAAGCTATGCCTGAACTTTTTAACTTCATTGCAGTTTTATTAATTATTTCAATAAATGGTCATCATTTTTTTCTAAAAATTTTACTTGAAAGCTTTTATATGATTCCGATTAATCAACTTACTTTACCTTCTCAACTAGTCCCTGAAATGTTGAATATTGTTTCAAATATAATCATTATAGGTATTCGACTTTCTGCCCCCATAGTGATTAGTGTTTTTTTGATAAGAATTATTGTTGGTTTTCTAAATAAACTTGTTCAAGAAGCTGATGTTTTCAGCATAATCATGGTAGTAAATATCTTAATAGGACTTATTATTCTTAACTACTACTGGGTATATTTTACTCAAATCACTAACGAACTTTATTATTTAACTCAAGAAAAAATCTTAACTATTATGAAACTTTTAGGCTCTAATATATAATTTCTTTTCATCATGTCTAAGAATTTACTCTTGATTATTAATGATATAAAACAGATTATCATCAACCTGAACTTTCATTGATATATTTTATTATCCATGCCTATACTATATATAGTCGGACATATCATCCATATTTATGACCTGGAGTTGTTGTTTTTTCTATCTTGAATAAATAAATCAGTTACATAGATAAGTAATACTTTGTCATTAATGTCGATTGCATAAAGAAATATCTATTGTATCACTCAATATAAGCTTTTATTCTTCTAACAAATGATTGTTCTTGGTCTATCAAATCTTTCTTAGAAGTTGCAACATACACACCATCAATAATAAACTTTGTTTTATTTTGCTCATTACCGAATAATGTTTCGCTACAATAAACATTTTCGACTGATTTACTTAATGGATAAAGCAATCCTCCACAGATGACACTATCTCCATAATAACTGATATATGTATGGATTTGGAATAAGTCTTCTCTATCTACATCAGAATTATTAAATGTCATTTTTTTAAATTTCGCATCAAAAACTACTATTTTACCATCTTTTTCCATTACTATATCAGGTCTTATCTCTCTATTGAAAAAAGATTCTTTGTTGATTTTAAGTCTTTCTTGTGTTTTTATTGACCAGTCAGGAAAAGATTTCATAAGTAGTTTTTCAAGATATATTTCAAACAGTTCGGAAACATCAACTAAGTACCCACTGATTTCATTTTTTTCTGACTCAGCAGATGCTAAGCAATTTTGAATTATTATGATTTTCCCATAATTTTTTAAATGAGTATTAATGTAATTATTTATAACCAAGAACAAAATTTATCAGATAAAGGTCTCATAGCCCTACTTTTCAAAGTAGGCAATTTCCAACTATAGGCTAATGAGGCTGTGCAAA
>CAZJNG010000037.1:0-5975 GCA_964547265.1 uncultured Candidatus Cloacimonadota bacterium
AACATATCTTGATAATTATGCTTTTATTAGGTTTATCGGTAGGACTTTTTGCACAAAGCATGAAACTTGCTTATATTGACAGCAACAGAATCATGATGGAATGCAATGATACAAAAGCAGCCCAGGAACTCTTTCAAAAAGATAGAGCTAACTGGGATAAACAGATTGATGATTTAACTGCTGACATCAGAAGACTGGAAACAGAATACGAAACAAGAAGATTAACTCTTTCTGAATCCGGTAAAAAAGAAGCTCAAGATAGAATCTCAGCAAGATTAAGAGAACGACAAACTCTATTGGAAAACATTTATGGTGAAGAAGGTTTGGCAGCAAGAAGAAATGCTGAATTACTTGCACCTATTATGGAAAAATTAAGAGCAATTATTGACAAAGTTGCAATTGATGAAAATTATTCAATGATATTTGACATTGCAGCCGGCAGCGTACTTTGGGCTAAACCAAACATGGATATAACTCAACAATTAATCGTAGAGATGAATAAAGTAGATTAGTATGAAACTTTTAAAGTTTAATCTTACATTAGATACACTTTTAAAGATTACTCAAGGCTCATGTGAGTTAAAAACTGATAAACAAATTAATAATTTCGCAGAGCTTGAAGAAGCAAATACATATTCTTTATGTTTTTTTGAAAATAATAAATATAAGGAAAAATTTGATTCATCAAAAGCAGGGTTTGTGTTAATTCCTGAAAACATAGACTTAAAGCCTAAAGAAAATCAGCTTTTTATAAAAGTTAGTAAGCCTTACCTGGCTTTTATGACAGTAGTTACATGGTATGTAGAACAAGAGAAGAACTCATTTATACCTTCAGTTTCAGAGAAAGCAAGTATATCAAAAACAGCTAAAATAGGGCAATGCGTTCATATTGCACCATTTGCAGTTATTGAGGATAATGTAGTAATTGGCGATTACTCTTATATAGGAGCTAATGCGGTAATTATGAATGATGTTGAGATTGGAACTAATGTAAAAATATTTGCAAATGTTACCATTTATGAGTTTTGCAAGGTTGGCAATAAATCAATCATTCATGCCGGCTCAGTCATTGGTGCAGATGGATTTGGTTATGCTTTAATTGGAGATCAACAAATCAAGATTCCACAAGTAGGAAATGTTGTAATTGAGGATGATGTTGAAATAGGTGCTAATACCTGCATTGACAGAGCTACTATAGGCACAACTTTGATTAAAACGAACACCAAAATTGATAATCTTGTTCAGGTTGGACATAATTGTACTATAGAAGAACATAGCATTTTATGTGCTCAAGTTGGATTAGCAGGTAATTCGCATATAGGTAAAACTGTTTACCTTGCTGGTCAGGTTGGAGTTGGGGGTCACTTAAAGATTGAAGACAAAACTATGGTTGCTGCTCAATCAGGTGTTGCAAGCTCACTTCCTACAGGGCAATACTTCGGCTCTCCGGCTATCTCAGCTTTTGAACAGAAAAAGATAATCAATTCTTTAAAAGATATTCCTAAAGTTGTAAGATATGTAAAAAAAATTATGAAAGAGAATCAAGATGAAAGAATATAAACAAACTATCGCAAATCAAACAAGCTATACAGGTGTAGGCTTACATACAGGTGAGATTACCACTATCATCTTTAAACCTGCTGATGAAAATGAAGGAATTGTTTTTATCAGAACAGACCTTGAAAATAAACCTAAGATTCCTGCTACAATAGAATTTGTTATTGATATTTCCAGAGGAACTACAATAGGTATAAAGGGTGTTGGCTCAGTTTCTACAGTAGAACATGTCTTAGCAGCTATAAAAGCACATAATATTGATAATATTATTGTAGAAGTAAATGGTCCGGAAGTACCTGTTGCTGACGGTAGTGCAAATCCATTTTTTAAACTGTTAAAAGAAGCCGGTATTATTGAGCAAAACGAAATCCGCGAATATTTTGTTTTTGATGAACCTATCTCTTTTTCTGCACCTGAAGATAATGTTGATGTAGTAATCGTGCCTTCTAATGAACTTAAAATAACCTTTATGATTGAATTTCAACATAAACATTTAGGAACTCAATATACTTGGTTACCAAGTCTTGATTACTTTGAAAAAGAATTTTCTTATGCCAGAACTTTTTGTTTCCTTCACGAGATACTGGCACTAAGAGAGGCTGGGCTTATTAAAGGCGGATCTTTAACAAATGCGCTTGTTCTTGCTGACCCTGAAAAAGATAAAGACGAAATTCAAAAACTTAGAACACTGTTTGATTATAAAGAAGATATTCAAGTTAATGATAAAGGTCTTCTAAATACTACTGATGTCAGATATTACAATGAGTTTGTCAGACATAAAGTAGTTGATTTATTAGGAGATATTGCATTACTTGGAATGCCGATTAAAGGTCATATACTGGCAGCTCGCTCGGGTCACAAAACTAATGTCGAATTAGTAAAAAAATTAAGACAAATCCAAAAAAAACAAGAACTTCAGAAAATTTACCAACAAAAGAGATCAACAGATGTTGTCTTTGATATCAATGCAATCCAAAAGATTTTACCTCACAGATATCCGTTTCTTTTAGTTGATAAGATTATTGACTTTAAACCGGGTGAAAGTATAACAGGTATAAAAAATGTGACCATAAATGAGCCATTCTTTCAAGGGCATTTCCCGAATCATCCCGTGATGCCGGGTGTCCTTATTGTCGAAGCTATGGCACAAACAGGAGGGATTATGCTTCTTAATACAATGGAGAATCCTGAAGAACATGTTGCTTATTTTGCTTCTATTGATAATGTTAAATTCAGAAAACCTGTCTTGCCGGGAGATACTTTAAGATTTGAGCTTAAGTGTACTTCTATGAAAACCTTCCTCACTAAAATGCACGGTGAAGCCTATGTCGGTAATGACAAGGTTTGTGAAGGCGACTTTATGGCGAAAGTAATGAAGAAATAATAAAGAGGATATAATGATACAAATTCATCCTACCGCAATAGTTCATCCTGATGTTGAACTTGGAGAAGGTGTAGTTATTGGTCCTTATGCCGTTATAGGACAATATGTTAAAATTGGAGCTTATACTGAAGTTATGACCCATGCAGTAATTGATGGCAGAACAACAATAGGCAAAAATAACAAAATTTACCCTTCTGCAAGTATAGGTTTGCCTCCTCAGGATTTAAAGTATAATGGTGAACCTACAAAATTAATTATCGGAGATAATAATCATATTCGTGAATTTTCAACTATTCACTTATCTGCTACTTTAGATGAAGATACTGTAGTCGGATCAAATAACTTAATTATGGCTTATGCTCATATCGCTCATAATTGTCAAATTGGCAATAATATTGTGATAGCTAACGCTGCTAATCTTGCAGGTCATGTACATGTTCATGACTTTGTAGTTATAGGTGGTGTTACAGCTATTCATCAATTTGTCAGAATCGGCATTCATGCCTTTGTCGGTGGTGCTTCAGGAGTTAAAAAAGATGTGCCTCCTTATACTCGCGGTCAAGGTATGGGTAAGTATAAAATTGTTGGACTGAACTCAGTTGGTTTGTCAAGAAAAGGCTTTTCTGCTGAAAAAATTGAAGCAATAAAAAAAATGTACAGGCTTTTCTATCTTTCAAAAATGAATGTTTCTCAAGCTATCGTTGAAGCTGAAAAAATGCCTGACCTGATAACAGAACAAAAGATATTCCTTGATTTTGTCAAAAACTCATCAAGAGGTATTTGTAGATATATGACTGAATAATCTATTCATTCCTTTTGATTTTCACCAAAGGGAGTTCCTCTTAAGAGGCTATCTAAAAATAACGGATTAGCCTTTGAAGCCGGTACCGAGACGGCTCGTCTCGGCTGTCTTTTTGAATATAGTTCAGCAAACTTAAGTTCATGATTTATAACAACTTAAAAGTTTACGAAGTCTTTTATTAATTTAAGCCCTGACGAGCAGTCAGGGTTTCGGTTTTTGCATTTTGGGACAGCCTCTTAAATCAGGGACTTCCTTTTAATATAAAATATATATAAGCCAAGCTTATTTCTTAATCATAGAGTGATAAGGCATTAAATGCAAAGATTTTGTTTTGCTTCTATATCTTCAATGCCGGCATTAACCAACATATTCCTCATAAAGTTCTAATGCTTTATGATGAAATTTCTTATGCAAATGAAAATTTAAATAATTAATTATAAAGAGATTTACTTTTTTAATTGATAAGTCAAGAATAGTATTTTGTTTGCAAAGAGCAGCTGCTTTAGGGATAAGATTTAACCATTTATTTGTGTCCTGAGATAAAATAATTCTTTGATTTTCATCATATTTTTCAGCACAAACAGCACATGTCAAAGCATATTCAGACAGTATCAAATATCTTTCTTTTTGTATAGCCCCAGAGCAAGCAGAACAACTCATAATATCAACCGGAAAACCAAGAATCTCAATTAATCTTAATAAGCAACGCCACACTACAAAGATATGGTTATGCTTTATTTTTTTTATATATAATAAAAACGAGCAAATCAAATCATAAAAAACCTTACTTTCTTCAGTTGAGATATGTAATTGATTAACAATCTCTAACACAGATTGAACCGATAATAATTGAGGATAACTTAATGAACCAATAGAAGAAATATCTAGTGTACTGTCTGTAACCTTATACATTTGAGCAGAAACACTCTTTTTAAGAATTAATTCAAGACAATGCCCTGATTCAAATCGGGCAAACATAGATGATTTTGGCTTTCTTGCACCTTGTGCCAATACATTAAGGATGCCATAGCCTTCTGTTAAAATATTTAATAACAAACTACTTTCTTTCCAGTGAGTCTTACTTAAGACAATAGCTTTGGTTTTTATTTCTATTTGCTTAATCATTTATTATTCACCAAGAGCTCTATTGATTATCTTGACAACTTGTTTAAACCCGAACGGCTTATTTAAAACAGCAAAAAATCCTATGTCCAGTAAGTTTTTTACATCGCTTGAATCAATATAGCCTGATGTCAGTACTGCCTTTACTTCTCTATTAATCATTTTTATTTGTTTAAAACAATCAACACCATTAATACCTCCCGGGATAGTTAAATCAAGGATAAGCAAATCCGGTGGATTATTTTTCTGATACAAATCATTGTAAATTTTTATCGCAGCTTCTCCTCTATCACAGAAAATAACCTCATGTCCAAGTTTTTTTAATATTTGTTCTAGAATATTTCTTATCATTTCCTCATCATCAACTATCAGAACTTTAGATGCTTTTTTAATTGTAGTTAAACTTATCTCATCTTCTTTTTGCTTGCTTGGCAGTAAGTTTCTATCTAAATCAGTAGGAAGATAGATGTTTATCTGAGTACCTTTATTTTTTTCTGAATAGACAGTAATTTTTCCATTATGTTTTCTTACAATAGAATAACAAACAGAAAGTCCTAAACCATTTCCTTGAAACTTTGTAGTATAATAGGGGTCAAAAATTAATTTTAAGGCAGAATTATCTATGCCTAAACCTTGGTCAGAGACTTTTATCAAAAGATAATTTCCTGTTACAAGATCTAAAGTATCTTCTTCATTCTCATAGAGTTCTGTTGAAATAGAAATAGTACCACCTTTAGGCATCGCTTGTAAACTATTTAATACAAGATTATAAATTACTTGTTTAAATTGTGCTTTGTCAAGAGTTAGAAATTTGCAATCATCACAAAAAGAATATAAAGCTTTTACTTTTGAACCACTTAAAGTAAAATCTGTTGAAGACATTATTAATTCTCTTATATCCGTTTTTTCTAGGATTGGCATACCTCCTTTTGAAAAGGTTAAGAGTTGTTTAGTCAAATCTTTTGCTCTATAACAGCCTTGCTCTATCTGCTCTAATAATACAGCAAGGTCTTTATCTTGAAAAGAAAATTTAGCCAGACTGGCATTGCCTAAAATACCGGCTACAATATTATTAAAATCATGAGCTATACCTCCTGCTAATAAACCCAA
>CAZJNG010000037.1:5985-10764 GCA_964547265.1 uncultured Candidatus Cloacimonadota bacterium
ATTGTTCTTCATATTTCTTTTTTTCTGTTATATCATAAGCAATGCCTATAACTCCCTTGATATTGTTTTTCCTGTCATAAAGAGGATTAACCATTGATTCAAGAATTGTATTTCTAAAGTTTAACTCATACTTTTGAGGTAAACCTGCCAAAGCAAGTTTATGTTTTTTTATTGCTTCAAACTCTTCATCATTAGTCTTAAAAAACTGATATAAAGACTTACCTATAACCTTAGTAGGCTTAAGGTAAAGTTCTTCTAATCTGCTACCCATTATTCTAACAAATCTTAGTTCATTATCTAATTCCCAGAGTATTCCCGGCATTTGACTAGCCATAAGATTAAACTGTTGTTCTGCTTCTGAGATTAAATCCTTCAATCTTAAATTTTCTGAAATATCTTGTATCATCACTGCAAATTCACCTTTTCTTGGAGAAAATGCAGAGACATAAAAAGTTTTATTTAGTTCCTTTGAAAAATTTTCAAAGCTAATAGGATTCATGGTTTCTGCAACTTTTGCATAAGTTTCTATCCAATAGTTTTCTGTTTCCGGCAATAATTCTAAAACTGTTTTGCCTATTATTTTTTCTTTAGGCAAGCCTATTAATTTCTCAAATGAAGAATTTACTTCAATGTATTCATAGTCTATGGGATTGCCTTGCTCATTGTAAATCATTTTATGTACGGCAAAACTATGCTGAATAGAGTTGAAAAGACCTTTATACTTCTCTTTAGATTGTTGAAGCTTTTGTTCTATCTTTTCTTTTTCAATTATATATCTTGATTGATTTATACCGTTAATGGCATTTTCTGTTATCTGTATAATCATCTGATTTAAATATATTATAATATTTGTAAATTCCATCTTATCCATAACTTTGATTTTCTCGATAATTTTTTTCATTTCAAAGATGGGAATCTTTCTATTCACAGACTCATGATTAAGATATTTATCATAATCTTCTTTTATCAAAACCTGACCAAAATACCAATATGCAATCACTTTATCATTAAAAAAAACAGGGCAAACAGCATACCAAAAATAATTTTGAGAACAGATATCTATATACAGTTTAGAATATGATTCAGATTTAATATATCGAGCAATATTTTCTTTTATACAAGATAAGTTTGAACAACTACATAAATCCTTTTGAAAACCGCTTAGCTTAGTAAACTGATAAAGATTTTCATCAAATATTACTGAAGCAAGTCCTGTTGTCTCTGCGAAGGAATCTTGAAAAGCCTGTAAACTGTCTATCTGAAAAACACTACTGAGTGAAATGTGTAAGTCATTTTTGTTCTTATAATTTCTATTAATTCCATTCAAGTATTCATTTTGAAGCTTGTATCTGCTAACATCCACTTGTGTGCCAATAATCTTCATTGGTCGTAATTCTTTGTCTCTTATATAGACAAAAGCCTTAAGTCTGTACCATGAAATTTGATTATTAAGTTTAACTCTGTACTCAAAACTAAACTCGTTTTCATTAAGATGGTCTTCAAGAAAGCTATTAAAAAGTATTCGATCATCATCAAACACTAAAGATTGCCAATCCTGAATCTCAAAATAACTTCCATTATTAATTTTATAATTGACATGATGAAAAAATGCCCTATTACCATAAACATAACCAGACATTCTGTCATATTCAAAAATACCTTCAGTTAATATATTTAAAAGAGACATATAATTTTTACTCTTCAACAATGAGTTTACCTCATTCTGTTCATTAAGCACATATTTGAAAGCTGTCTTTAATTTTTGTTCACTTCTTTTAATGTAAATATTAATAATTGAATAATATAAGTCTAGAATCTCATCGACTTTTTCTCTAGAATACACAGGGACTTTATGCAAGGCTTCCAAATATTCTTCTTTATTATAGCCATATTTTTGTGATTGCCTGATAAAATACTCTTTATCAATTATATCCTCTTCATAAAAAAATTGTCCCATATACATAGTGGCAATATGATGATTAAAGATTTTTATTTTATGAGCTATATCCCATAGACCATTTTTACACTTGTATTCTGCTCTAAGTTGTGATTCCGATAAGTTGTTAATGATTAAATCACTTTCCAGACAACATTTGTATGATTCAGGGTTCATTCTATGAAAATAAACACATATATCCTGCCAACCTACTGAAATTTGCACCTCTCCATTTTTAGATAATAAAGCAAAAAGAAAACCTGTCGCTTTATTTATTTTTTCTGCCAATCTTGAAATATCGGTAATATCCAAAATATTTTCTACTGAGAAATAATCAGGATTAAAGTCCCTTAAGTTATTTTTTTTTATTATCTGAACTAACTCCTGAAAATCAAGATTATCTTCATAATATTGCATAGATACCTACCTTATAACATAAATATATAATGTATTTTAAAAATGTCAAGCAAAAGTTTAATGCTTTTGATAAAAAACTGCAAAAAGTTTAAAGTCTGTTGTTTTACCATAAAACCAATAAAGGATAACTTTTTTTTGTAACTTGACACAAAACATAATGTTAATTATTGATACTAAAAATCGGAGGATAAAATGAAGAAAATAATAATAATATTTTTAATGTTAAGCATGTATTTATCAGTTTATGGCACGCAGGATAATAGTGAAATGATAAGTAATGAAGATGGAATTGAGCAGAAGATTGAAGACATCTATGCTTTACAAAGAAAAATGTACGAAGAGAACAAGAAAGATCCGCTAAAAGACAAGAAATATGGCATCGAACTAAACCTGCTTAGGCTTCTGTTTATTGATGAAAACAGAACAATGAGCGGTACATTCTCATTATTTGCTGTTGATAGAAAAGCAGAAATTGCCTTTCCTTTCTATGTTGCCTTTCCTAAAGACAATGAATACTATGATACTGTCACACTAGACTGTCATTATAGGTATTTTTTAGGAAATACTCAAAATGGGTTTTACTTAAGTGGTCTTTCTAGGATTGCTTATTTATCAGGAGAAAAAGACTATTACAGCTATACTATCAATAAAAAGAATGTTGGTAAATTTGGTGTTGGCTTTGGGATTGGTTACAGATATTTTTCATATAATGATTTTTATTGGGGAACCAGTTTAAGCATTGGAAGATACATAATAGGTCCAAACAATGTTTTTGAGTATTATCTCGGCTATGATGATGATGGAAAAGCGTTTATTGATTTTGAACTTCTCAAATTTGGGTATTCCTTTTAACCTCGCATAATAAAAGCTGTCCAAAAATGCCAAAAACCCATTAAAACCGGTACCGAGACGGCTCGTCTCGGCAGTTTTTATGAGTATGAATCACAAGCCTTAATTTCTTGATTTACAACAAATTATAAGGTTATAATTTATTTTTTGAAATGACATGACCGGACGAGCCGTCCGGTTTCCATTCCGGTTATATTTCTGCCTCTTGAGACTGACTAAAAATAGCTGATTAGCCGTTGAAACCGGTACCGAGACGGCTCGTCTCGACTGTCTTTTTAAACATAGTTCATCAATCTTAAGTTCATGATTTATAACAACTTAAAAGTTTACGAAGTCTTTTATTAATTGTACGCACTGACAAGCAGTCAGGGTTCCGGTTTGAAAACATTATTACATTTTGGGACTGATTCAATAATTTTGGAGCAAAGCGAATAATATCAACTATGCTCCATTATTTGTTTATTCATATCTTAAAGCGTCAATCAAATTCAGATTAGCTGCCTTTTTGGCAGGATACCATCCAAAAAAGACTCCGATAATACAAGAAAAACTTACTGATAATATAATTGACCAAAGAGTTACTTCCACACTCCAGTTCATGAGATTACCTACCACAGTTGAGCTTACAATTCCAAGTACTATTCCAATCAATCCACCTATCCCGCTAATAAAGATTGCTTCGATAATAAATTGTAGTAACACATCATTCTTTTTTGCACCGACAGCCATTCTAAGCCCAATTTCTTTTATTCTCTCGGTTACAGAAACCAGCATAATATTCATTATTCCAATCCCACCAACTATCAAAGAGATGCCGGCAATACTTGCCAGGAGCAAAGTCATAGTTTTTGAAACACTATTTGCCATATCTGCCATTTCAGTTTGGGAGTTAACGATAAAGTCTTCTGCTGATGCTGTTCTGTTCCTTTGTAACAAAAGTGCAAGTATCTCCTGTTGAACAATTGGAATCATTTCTTTTGAAACAGTTGATACATTTATAGTTATAAAAGGTTGTCTTCTGCCTGTCATTCTGGTCAAAACTGTTGTATAAGGTAATATGAAAATATCATCCTGATCACCACCAATGGCACTTTGACCTTTTTCTTTAAGTACTCCTACAATCCGCATTGGAATATTTCTTATTCTGACTGTTTTGCCTATTGGAGATTCTTCCGGGAAAAGATTATCAGCAATTGTTTTACCCAAAACACAGACCTTTGCTCCGGTTCTGATTTCGTTGGCTGTGAAATACTGACCTTCTGCAATATCAAAATTACGAATAAAAAAATAATCAGTATTTACTCCAACACCTGCAGCCCGCCAATTGTTGGATTTATATTTTAATTGTGCATAGGTTCTGATAACCGGAGAAATGTAATTAATTCCTTGAACCTGCTCACGGATAGCATCAATGTCTTCAATTTTGAGGGCATTACCGGAACCTGCTTCACTTCTTACAGCAGTTCTGCTGTTAAAATTTGACATTACAGTTACTACATTAGTTCCCATGCTACTAATCTGAGCATCGACTATTTGTTTAGCTCCCTGACCAATTGCCAGCATTGTAATTACAGCAG
>CAZJNG010000038.1:0-10745 GCA_964547265.1 uncultured Candidatus Cloacimonadota bacterium
CTTTAGTGCAGCAATAGACGAAATACTCTGGATATGGCAAAAGAAATCAAACAATACTAATGATCTTAACAGTAAAATATGGGATGCTTGGGCTGATGAAAAAGGTAGCATTGGTAAAGCCTATGGATACCAATTAGGCAGAAAAATCAACTTCCCTGAGGGTAATATGGATCAAGTTGACTGGATTTTGAAGACTCTTAAAGAAAATCCTTATAGTAGAAGAATGGTTACTAATATCTTCAACCATGATGATTTAAAAGATATGGGTTTACAACCTTGTGCATGGTCAATTACCCTTAATGTAACTGATAACAAATTAAACATGATTCTGAATCAAAGATCCCAAGATATTTTAGTAGCAAATAATTGGAATGTAGTACAGTATGCAATACTACTTCATATTTTTTCTCATGTTGCAAATTTAAATGTAGGTAAGCTTATTCATGTAATTGCAGATGCACATATATATGACAGGCATATTCCTTTAATAACAGAACTTATCTCGCGACCTGTTTATAATGCCCCTATTTTAAAAGTTAATCAAGAAGTAAAAAATTTCTATGACTTCACAGTAAGTGATTTCATTTTAGAAAATTACATAACAAACAAACAAATAAAAAAAATCCCTGTTGCTGTGTAGGAGTATAAATGAATTTAATAGTAGCTGTTGATGAGTGTTGGAATATTGGATATAATAATGATTTATTAGAAAAAATATCTGAAGATTTAAAAAATTTTAAAAGATTAACAATTAATTCAACAATAATCATGGGAAGAAAGACATTTGAGTCATTACCGGGTAAAAAGGCATTACCAAAACGAACAAATATTATCCTATCATCTAGCTTATCTCTCGAGAACAATGAGGAAATTATTGTTTGTCATTCTTTGAATGAAGTTTTTGATAAAATAAAAGATATTCCGACAGAAAAAATTTTTATTATCGGCGGAGAAACTATATATAAACAATTTTTACCATTTTGTGATACAGCTTTTGTAACAAAAATACATAATTCGTATACTGCTGATAAATCTATGGTAAATTTAGACTTAGATGATAATTGGCAGATTACCGAAAAAGGTGAAATACTAAAAAATATTAATAATATTAGCTATCAATTTTTAATTTACAAACAAAAATCTACAAAGCTTTTATAAAAAATACTTTACAAATAGGATTGAATAAAAATAATTGTAATCTAATTATGTAAATAAGGAGTTATAATGAAAAAAACTGTTATTATAATAATGATTGGAATAATAATTTTCAGCATTATTGGATGCCAAAGGAAACCAAAGAAAGTACTTTATGTGTTTAATTGGACTGACTATATAGCACCTGAACTTATCAGAAAATTTGAAAAACAAAATGATTGTAGAATAATTTATGACACATACAATTCAAACGAAAATATGCTTACAAAAATGATGACATCAAAATCAGCTTATGACATTATAGTCCCTAGCGGAGATCATATTTCCATTCTCATTCAACAAGACTTGATTGACAAAATAGATAAAAACAAACTAACAAATTATCATAACCTTGATCCTATGATTCTTAAAAAGTCTCTAGATTTTGACAATAAAAACGAATATTCTATTCCATATTTTTGGGGTACTTGCGGAATTATTTTTAATAAAAAATATATCAATGAAGAAGATATGAAAAATATTTCCTGGGGAATTATCGGTGATGATAAATTTTCCGATAAAAGAGTTATAACGATGCTGGATGATGCAAGAGAAGTAATTGGTGTAGCTCTTATACATAATGGGTTTAATCCTAATGATTTTTCTTTTATTGCTTTAGAAGCAGCTAGAAAAACATTACTTGAATGGGATAAAAACATTGCACAGTTTGACTCTGATAGTTTTAAAAACGAAGTACAAGATGGAACTATTTGGTTAGGTCAAGCATATAATGGAGATGCTATGCAAGTTTTGGAAGAAAATGACAATATTGGATTTGTTTTACCAAAGGAAGGTTCAACATTATGGGTTGATTATTTAGCAATTCCTAAAAATGCAGAAAATAAAGAACTGGCTCATAAATTTATAAATTTTCTGCTTGAAGAACAGATCGCAGCCATTAATGCGGAATTCGTACAATATGCAACTCCTAATAAAGCAGCTTTTAAACTTTTACCTCAAGAACTTCAAGATAATACAAATATTTATCCTTCTGATGAATATCTTGAAAAATGTTTTTTATTAAAAAATGTCGGTAACGATATATTAAAAGTTGATTCTGTTTGGCAGGAAATTAGACATAATTAAAAAATGAAAATTGAAAGACTTTATAATAAGATAATATTATTTAAAGCTGATGTTTTAAGATTAAATGCCACAATCATTGATTGTGGTTTTTTTTATATATGTTTAGATAGTTTTCTATTATACAAGGATACTGAGCATATAGCAAAATATATTAAATTAAGCGGGAAACCTTTAAAATATTTAATTAATACTCATTGGCATAGTGATCACTGTTTTGGTAATAATTGTTTGTTAAAATTGCATCAAGACGAAACAATAAATATTATTGCACATGAACAATATCTTAATACAATCATAAATGAAAAAAATTTGCTTAATCCAAAGAAGAGTATATTGGTGTCGAATGAAAATTTATCCAAACCTAATATAGTGTTAAACGAATCAGAAATTAACACAACTTTTTCAAAATCATCAATTTATGATGTTAAAGAGAATGCAGATATACAACTTTATTATACTCCGGGACATACTTATGATTCATTATGTATTTATGATTCTGATTTAAATATATTATGGTCAGGAGATACATTTCTTTCTGCTGAAAAAGGTTTCTTCAGTATTCCTTATTTTTACTGGGGTGATCCTTTTAAACACTTAAAAAGCTTAAGATTAATTGAAAGTCTAAATCCTGAATTAATAATTAGTGGGCATGGTGAAATTATTGAAAAACATCAAGTTAACGATTTATTAAACTATCAGATTAATTATCTAGAAAAAATTATTCAACTCACCGAGGATATCATTAATGATACAAAACTAAATTATGAAACTTTTTTTGATTATATGAAATTTGAAAAAATATTTCATAACTTTAACAATAAAAAATTATGGATTGAAAAAATGCATACTTTAAATCTGGAAAAAATTTTTAACCTATATCAAGACAAAAAGGAGAAATCATGAAAAAATGTTTATTATGTATTTTGTTTACTATATTCACTCTATTTAACTTATATTCTTTAACTGAACCACATTTTATAGCTTCTAATAAAATCATAGAAGATGTAAAAAATCTTGATTTATTGAAGATAAGCATAGATAATGTTACTAGCAATGGAATTATTGTATATATCAGTGAAACTCAAAAAAATGAACTGGCTAAACTTGGTTATAATCCGATACAGCTTTTTAATCAAGCCCGTAATTATGTTCATAACCCATATAGTACAACTTATCAATATTATACATATAATCAATATGTAGATTTTATGTATGAAACTGCTCAAAATTATCCTGCAATATGCTCATTACACATAGCAGGGCACTCTGTAGAAAACAGACAGATACTATTTATGAAGATATCTACCAACCCTAATGAAAATAATCCCAAACCCAAAGTAAAATTGACTTCAACAATTCATGGTGATGAAGTTGTAGGTTATGATTTAATGATTAGATTGATAAAGCTTTTAACTGAAGAATATTTAATAAATCCTGAAATTACACAACTAGTTGAAAATACAGAAATTTGGATTAATCCATTAACAAATCCTGATGGCTTTGTGGCACATGAAAGGCAAAATGCTAATGGAGTTGATTTAAACAGATTCTTCCCTGATTTTTTATTCGATAATAATAATACAACTGAAAATCGAGAACCTGAAATTGCAATCATGATGAATTTTGCGAATGAAAACAAAACTCATCTTTCAGCTAATTTTCATGGTGGTGCACAAGTAATTAATTATCCTTGGGATACTACTTATGACACATTTCCTGATGATGATTTAATGATTTCGTTATCATTAGCTTATGCTGATCATAATCCTGATTTATACAATAGTACTTCATTTCCAAACGGCATAACAAACGGAGCTGCTTGGTATGTTATACATGGAAGTATGCAGGATTGGGATAATTATTATAATCAGGTTTTTCATGTAACTGCTGAAATCAGTAATGATAAATGGCCTAATCCGAGTACACTGGATAACTTTTGGTTAAATAATAAGACATCATTAATAAATTATATTAAACAAGCACACAGAGGTTTTTCCGGTATAGTTAAAAATAGTAATGAAGAAGTTTTATATGCTAAGATTGAGTTAAATAATCATCTAACCATCTACAATGATCCTCAAACAGGTTATTTTAACCGATTGCTATTACCCGGTAATTATAATTTTTTAATTAGTTCTTATGGATATGAATCCTTATATTTGGATAATATTGTTATAACAGAAAATGAGTTCGTTTTTAGTGAAGTTTGTCTAGAGCCTCTCCCCTCTTCCAATCTTTATGGTTATGTTTTTGATAATCAAAATAATTTACTTAACAATGTCAAGATAAAAATCTTAAATACGCCGTTAAATGAGATTTACACAGATGAAAACGGGTATTATAATTTTCCTGAAGTTTCCTTTGGAAATTACGATATTTCAGTTAATTATCAAAGTACTGATTACATTTTTAATGTAGATATTTATGAAGCCAATAAAAATTATAACTTTATAATTGCAGAACCTGAATTTTATGATGATTTTGAAGTTCTAAATAATTTATGGACATTACAAGGTAGTTGGCATTATCAAAATATAAACAATAATACTGTATTATCAGACTCTCCCGGAAATTATTCAAATAATCAGAACATTTCAGCTACTCTTAATCAGGAATTTAATATTTCTCTAGACTCTCCTGCCGTTGTTGGATTTAAAACTTCATATTCATTAGAATCAAATTATGATTTCGTATATTTTGAAATCTTAGTTAACAATCAGTGGCAAATTTTAGATACATTTACCGGTTCTTCAGAATGGGTAAATTTGTCATATTCGATTAATCAATATGTAGATAACATAGTTAAGTTCAGGTTTAGATTGAAGACAGATACCTCAATTACTGATACAGGTATCTTAATTGATGATTTCTTTGTAAATACCGGCTCTTATCATGTTAATTTATTTGATGAACCTGTAACATCAATCAATCGAATGCCAAATCTAACTCATTATCCAAATCCTGCAAACCTTAATACAGGAATCAACTTTACTACAGATATAAAAAACATAAAAGATTTAAAAATAAGCATTTATAATATAAAAGGACAAAAGTTACATGATTTTTTAATAGAAGCTAACACAAAAAATACTCATATCAGCTTAAACAAATTATCCTCAATGAAAAATTTTACAAGTGGAGTTTACTTTTATAGATACGAAATAGATGATTACAAATCGCCAACTAAGAAACTATTGATTATTAAATAAGATGTTACCAAAAAATAGACTGTGAAAACATCCTTTGTTTGAATAATTTATAACAACAAAAATCAGTTGGCTTGTCCCTGTCATCAACGCTTCACAAGGTACGGAGCGTTTTGAACGGACAAGTCAACAAGAGTGTATGCGTGGATATTTTTAAATTTCTATTGACAAATTAATTAAAATTATTATAGTTTACATAGTAAGTAAATGGAGATTTCTATATGAAACATTTTGTACCTGATTTTATTTTAAAACAATTCTCGGATAAACAATTAGACGGAGAGTTCAACGCTTACACCATGATTATAGATATTTCAGGTTTTACATCTATGACTCAGGAATTGATGTCAGAAGGTAAAGAAGGTGCTGAAATAATTTCTGATATAATTAATGATGTTTTTTCTGACTCTATAAAAATAATTTATGAGCATACAGGGTTTATTTCTTCATTTGCAGGGGATGCTTTTATTGCAATTTTTGATAAAGATTTGGTAGATTATCCATTAAATGCTTGTTTTGAAATCAAAAAAAAATTTGAAAATAAAGTATTAAGTGCGAAATCAAAAACATATACATTAACAGTCAAAATATCATTATCTTATGGAAATGTAAAGTATCAAATTATTGAAACACAAAATCAATGCTTCTATTATTTTAAGGGAAATCCTATAAGTCAATGTCATATTGGAGAAAAATTTGCATCTAATAAAAAAATTGTTGCTGATGTAAGTTTCATAAATAAATCTGTAGGTAAAATCATTTATGAAGATATTGAAAAAGATTGGTTCGTAGTTAAAGAAATTACTTCAAAAAGTGTTTTGACTAAAAATGTACCGAAAATTATCGATACTATTTCTGAAGATATTTTTATTTCAAATGCTTTACAAAACATTGATTTTTCAGGTGAATACCGAGATATTGTATCTGTTTTTATAAATTTTGAAGAATCATTAGAGTTGATAATAGATTTAATTAATTTATGCGAAAAATATGGAGCTTACTTAAACAAAATTGTATATACAAATAACGCTTGCTTTGCTTTGATTATTTTCGGAGCACCATATAGTCAGGAAAAGCTTTATCAAAGAGCCGTTAGTTTTTTGTTAAGGCTTAAGCTTTTCAATAATTTTAAACTTAGAGTAGGAGTAAGTACCGGAGTATCTTTTTGTGGTCTAATTGGTTCAGATTTAAGATGTGAGTATACTGTTTTAGGAGATGTTGTAAATTTATCTGCCAGGTTATCAAACCATGCAGATGTAGGCGAGATTCTGTGTGACCAGAGGCTTACTCAAATGACTGAAAAAATTTATGTTTATAGATCAAAGGGTATGATCGGAGTTAAAGGTTTTAGTAAAACTGTGAATACTTTTTCTTTGATTGGTAAAAAAATATCAGATACTACAAAATCTTTCCCGGGCAAATTTATAGGTAGAAAAAAAGAGAAATTAGATTTATTAAAATGTCTTAATCCTGTTTTTAAACAAGTTTCAGCCGGTATTATTTACATAGAAGGTGTTGCAGGTATTGGTAAATCACATTTTGTTGTTGATTTTATTAACTCTTTTAAAAGTTTAGATTTTGCTGTTTGCAAAAGAAGTAATTATATTGAACCTGACTTTATATATTTACCATGTGAAGATATTGTAAAAAAGTCATTTAATCCATTTGAATGGTATTTAAAAAGGTTTTTTAATTTTGATGATTTTGAAAGTAGTCAACAACGACTAGAAGTTTTCACTGAAAAATTTCAAGAATTGATTACTCAATTAAGAAATTTAAGCTCTACTGACGCTCAGTTATTAATAGATGACTTAATTCAGAAAAGAAACTTTATCGCTTTACTTACAGGAATACACATAGATAAATCAATCTTTATAGATTTTGATTCTAAGGCAAAATATGAAAATATTGTGCATGGACTTAAGAGTTTTCTTTTAGCTCAAAGCCTGATAAAGCCTTCAATTTTTATTTTTGATGATGTTCATGTGATTGATTCTGACAGTAAGGTTGTTATTGAGAGTTTACTGAGAAACTCTTTAAACTTTCCTTTTGCGATAATTGCAGTTTGCAGACCGGATGATTATGGAAATAATTTTAATTTGAAGTTAAACCTTGATACAGGTATTGTCAGTAAGCGAATTCTTATTGAGAAATTCGATAAAAAGTTTATTAATGAAATGATTTCAGATAAATTTAAGAAAGACTCAGTTTCTCAAGAAATAACTGATTTCATTTGGAAAAAAAGTGATGGAAATCCTTTTTACGCAGAACAGATAATTTTATATCTTAAAGAAAACGAAAACTTAACATTAAAGCATCAGACAAATATTCCATTACAAATTAATCAAATAATAATTTCTCGAATTGACAGGCTTTCAAATAAATTAAAGGATGCAATTAAATCAGCTTCTGTACTAGGAATGGAGTTCGTTTTAAGTGTTTTAAAACAAATGCTTATTTTGAAAAACATTGTTGCTTTTGATCAACAATTTATTGAGCAACTTAAGGATGGAACTCATGAACAAATATGGGAGGACTTGAATGATATTAAATATATCTTTAAGCATGCTTTGATTAGAGACACAGTATATGAAACACAACTAAAGAAAAATCTTAGAGATTTACATCATTTAGCAGGTACAGTGATTGAGGATCTTTATAAAAATGATTTAGCGAATCATTATGAAGAATTAGCTCAGCATTATGAAAAAGCAGAAGATTTTCAAAAAGCTGTATTTTTTTTAAATCTCTCTGCTGAGAAGTCTAGAAATCTTTTCCAAAATACTAAGGTTTTAGATTATTATAATAGATTACTCAAGCTTTATGATATCTTGGGTAACTCAAATGAATTTTTGCATACATTAAATAAAAAATTAGAAATTTATGAAATTACAGGAAGTTGGAAAGAAGGACTTAAGTTGCTTGAAGAATATAAGTTTAGGTTTGATACTAATGAAAATAAACAATATTTGGTTGATTTCTTAAATTTTTATGGAGAGTTTTTAAAGATGCTTGGGAAACCTACAGAAGCTTTTATGAAAATCGAAAGAGCAAAATTAATCGCTGAAAAAATTAATTATAAAGCAGGCTTGAGTACCAGTTATTCTTACTTGGGATTAATATCTAGAGATAGTTCTGATTTTAACAAAGCAATTGAATATTTCGAAATCAGTAAAGATTTATGTGAAGAAAGTGCTAATAAAGCAGGTGTAAATAAAGCTTATGGTAATCTTGCAACTGTTTATTATATGCAAGGAAAAACACAACAAGCAACAGAATTTTTTCAAAAGCTTCATGATTTTAGTGTTAAGATTGATGATAAGAGAACTATTGCTTCAAGCTCAGGAAATTTAGGCGTGATGTATTATATTCAAGGTAGTTATGAAAAAGCATTGAAGTGCTATTTAAAACAGTACGAGATATCAGAATTGATTGGAGACAAGTTAGGTTTAGGCCGTTCAACAGCGAATATCGGATTGATATACTACACTTATAGTGATTATGATAAAGCCTTAGATTTTTATAATAAAAACATAAGGATTTGTGAACAAACCGGAGATAAAATGAGCATGGGCAAAACATTATGTAATATTGGTGTCTTATATAAAGATATACTTGACTATCCTCAAGCAATGACTTGTTATATGAAATTCTTGAAAATTTCTGAAGAAATAAAAGATAAACAAGGAATTACCATAGCCTATGGAAACATAGGAGGTTTGTTCTTAATACAGGGTAAATATTTAGAAGCAATGAGTTATTTTCAAAATCAATTAAGCAGTTGCGAAGAAATAGGTGATAAAAATGGTGTAGGAAAAGCTATTGGGAATATAGGAAAAATTTATATTGAACTTGGAGAGTATGATAAGGCAATGGATTTTTTGCAAAAAGAAATCGTAATTAATAAAGAGTTAAATGATCAAAAAAGTTTAAGTTTTACTTTTAGTAATATCGGTTTAATCTATGAAAAACAAATGTCATTTACCAAAGCTCATGAATTTTATGATAGAGCGATTAAAATTGCTAAAGATTTGAATATTATGTACTCTTTATGTCGTTGTTTATACCTTAAAGCAAATTTATTGTTTATTGAAAAAAATATTGTTGATGCTGAAAAATTAAATTCTGAAGCATTGAACCTAGCTGAAAAGATAAAAAGAAAGGATATTGTTACTAAATCAATAACTCTTAAAGGATTAATTAAAAATGATATAAACTTGTTGTTAGGATTATCTGAAACAGAACTTACAAAATTTGAGCTTGCTGAAGTATATTATTGGATTTGGAAAATTAATAAGTCTTCTGAATGTAAGCATAAAGCAAAACATTTACATGATAACTTATTAGATTTTAAAAATAATAAAGAATTTAATTACAGATATTTAGAGTTAAATAGAGATTAAGACAAGAACTCAATACATAAACTGCAAAAACTAAGAAAGGTAACGCTAGATTAAGCTTTCTTCAAGAGACCTCCAAGAGGGAAAAACCATCCTGGAGGTCTCTTGAATTTCACAAGTATTTATTAACATCTTATATTCAACTTAACCAATTACTCATTAATTCTGATGCTTATTATTTGTGAATCTTATTAATAAAATTTAAAAAACAACTCAATAAAACTCAATTATTATTGACAAAGGAAAAAATAAGCACAAAAAAGGGTACCACCTGGTACCCTTAACTTAATAAAAAGGAGATAAATGAAGATTGGTCCTTAAACCCAACACCAATTTTCTCTATCTATATCCACCCTATTAAACAAATATAATTGTATACAATATTTTGTCAATCTTTTTTTACTTGATTTGAATATTTGTAACCTTATGAATTATATGAATTTAGCGTATAATCAAATATGAATCAATACCTAATTTGACACAAGATAATCATTAAATATTGTATATATAATTAACACTTAACTTTAGAATATTTAAGAAAACACTCTAGATAAATAACTGTCAATTCTGTTTACATTTTAATATAGACTGTAACTATACAAAATAATTCATTATTTTTACTAAAAAGCATTCAATCTTGGATATAAGATAAGTGTAAAAAATAAAAAAAAGATAAATTTTAAAAAATAGTATTGACTAATTATGTCTTTTTTGAAATAAGACATACAAAAGCAAAATAAAATATAATAGAGGATAAAAATATGAAAGAACCACAGGTTACGCTTGAGTTGGCAATAGAACATGGCTTAACTGAGGAAGAGTATAATAAAGTACTGAAAAAACTAAACAGACAACCTAG
>CAZJNG010000039.1:0-10675 GCA_964547265.1 uncultured Candidatus Cloacimonadota bacterium
AAGTCAGAACTAAGTCATTTTAAAAAAAGGATTTTCTCAATTATTGAAAGTTAGTATATTTTGAGCATTTAGCAATATACAGGTGACCTCCAGGTTGCTTTTTCCCTCTTGGAGGTCACCTAAAGCTTAGCGGTATTATTCTATTGAGATTGTGTAGTTTAGCTTGTGAAAAAACATTTAAGATTTTTAGTTATTAGAGCAGTTGGTTATAATATTTTTAAATGAAAAATATCGTTTTATGCTATAAATATAGATAATTACATTAAAATTTATTCAAAAAATAATGAAAAACATAATTATTATACTGTAGAAAATCAGATTTACAATTGATTAAGTGATATTTTCTATTATATATGTATTGAAGTAAGAAGACTATTATAGTTATAGGATTATCTTATTCTTTATGTATTTGAGCAATTTTTATAGAGATAAAAAATCAAAGGATAAAAAAAATATTGACAATATATATAAATATATTAACATTGAACCCATAAGAAAGGAAGGCGAAAATGAATAGACATTTTTTCATGTTCTTAGCGGTATTATTTTTTAGCTTCTCATTTTTAGTTGCACAATCTCAGAGAGATTTAGCCAATTCGAAGATTGATGATGCAATCACAGAATTGGAAACAGGTAATTTAAGGCTTTATTTTTTCAATGCTTTAGATGGTAAACCAGTAGAAAAAGCAAATGTTTCGTTAAAAGGTCTTGGTGATTTTCAGACAGATAATCAAGGCAAGATTGAGTTTAGTCCCATTGAAGAAAATTATCTTCAGAGAATAAGATTTGAAAAGAAGGGTTTTATCTCAGCTGATTTCGAGGTTGAAATTATGTTAAAGACAATCATCTTCAATCGTATTAGTGTTTCTCCTGTGATGGATTTGAAACATTTTAGAATTGTGCTTGATTGGGATAAGCAACCGAGAGATTTAGATGCTCATTTTGTAAAAAAAGATGAATATCACATTTCATATCATCACATGAAAACGCTTTCTGATGGTTCAGGCAGATTAGACAGAGATGATATGGATGGTTACGGACCTGAGACTATAACAGTTCATCAGATTGAGAAAAATGGTGTTTATGAATTTTATGTCCATGATTACACAAATCGTAATCATAGAAATTCAAAAGCTTTGTCAAATTCCAATGCAACTGTAAGAGTATATGGGCGAGGACAATTGTTAAAGGTTTTCAAAATTTCAAGCGATCAGGCAGGAAGAACATGGAATGTATTCAGGATAGAAAATTCTGAGATAATTCCTATAAATATTGTTCAATAATAATCTAACGAAGACATTTTAAACATCACTAAGTTTTAGAGTAATATGTTGACTATCAATAAATTAACATTTTTAAGCTTATAGTTGAATATTAAATGTTTATAAAGGAGTATATATGGAAATAACAAGTTTTCTTGATGGACTAAAAGCAATCAAATCTCCAACCAGAGTAGCTTTGGCTGTTGTGCAAGCAAAAGAAGATATATATAATGTAATTACTTTAGAATGGTATATGAGGACATCAATCGAGCCTCCAATGTTTGCTATTTCAGTAGGTCATACAAGATATAGTTATGAATGTTTACAGCAGAATAGGTATTTTAATTTAGTATTCCCTTCGGAAGAAATGAAAAATGTAGTTAAATATTGTGGTTCACATTCAGGTCGAGATTTAGATAAATTTAATATATTAGGTATTCACTGGATTCAGGGCAGATTGAACAAGTTGCCTGTTTTAGAAGATGCAGTAGCAAATTTTGAGTGTCAGGTTACCGGTCAGATTAAATCAGGAGATCACACTATCTTTATTGGTGAGGTTAAGTATGTATGGACCGATTGCTGTAAAGATTTAGCTTTATATTTTCCGACTAAAGATTAGTTTATGATTAAGATTTCTCAAGATTTTAACAAGCAGATTTATCAAAAAGTCTTGATTATATGGGAAGAAACAGGAATAGCAAATCCTGAAAGACATGATACTTATGATAATATAATAGCAACACTTGACAAAAATGCTTTTTTTCTTACTGCTTATTATGATGGAATTCTTGTGGGTACATGTTGGTTGACTTCTGACTACCGCAGGCTTTATTTACATCACATGGCAGTGTTGCCTGAATATCAAAACAGAGGGATAGCTAAGAGTTTGCTCTGTAAAGCAAAAGAAATATCAAAAGATGTCAATTTACAACTCAAACTTGAAGTTAATGATAAGAATACTATTGCAAAAGGTATTTATTTAAAAAATGGTTTTAAAGTTCTTGAAAACTATGTAACCATGATTAGAAGAGAAGTATAAAGGGAGAGACAATGTTTTTTAATATTCCGGTTAAAGTTTTTTTCGGTAAAAATGTAATTCGAGATAATAAAGAAGAGTTTAACTCTTTTGGTCGAAAGGTTTTGATTGTTACAGGTAAACATTCAGCATTAAAATCAGGAGCATTGGATGATGTATTAAGTGTGCTTAATGATTTTAATATTAAGCATATTATTTTTGATGAAGTATCTGAAAATCCTGATGTATCGTGTGTTGAGAAAGGTGCTCAGGTATTAAAAGATGCTAATTGTAGTTTTATTGTAGCTATTGGAGGAGGCAGTCCACTAGATGCAGCAAAAGCAATTTCTCTTATGTATGCTAACAATCTAAATAAAGATAACATTTATAATGTCTCTTTACATAAATCAGCACTTCCCATTATAGCTATTCCTACAACATCTGGAACAGGTTCAGAGGTTACTCCTTACAGTGTCTTAAGTAATAACGAAACAAATATTAAAGCCGGATTTGGTTCGCCATTAATATTTCCAAAGGTTTCATTTATAGACCCAAGCTATACTGTTAGTGTTAATAAAACAGTGACTAAAGATACTGCAGTTGATGCTTTAAGTCATTTATTGGAAGGTATTTATTCTGTTAAGCATGCAGATTTTTTAAAGCCTTTTATCTTTGAAGGGATAAGGCTTATCTATAATTATCTGATACCATGTTTAAATCAACCTGAAAACTATCAGTTCAGAGAAAGTCTGTCTTTAGGCTCAACTTATGGTGGTATGGTCATTGCCCATTCATCTACCACGCTTCAGCATTCCATTGGTTATCCTTTAACCACTGTCTATGGATTGTCTCATGGACTTGCAAATGGTGTAGTAATGAAAAATATAATGAATTTTTACGAACCTTATTTAGATAACAGATTAAATGAACTATTTGATTATCTAAAACTTAGCAAAAAAGATTTTTTTAAATGGATAGACAGTTTAGACTTGAAGTTCACTCATAAGATTACGGATGATTTTTTAAACACAAGGATACCTGAAGTTTTAAATTCCAGAAATATGGCAATAACTCCTTTGAAAGTTAATGAAATACAACTGAAGGAATTGTATTTAATGCTCAATAATACATAATAATGGATTGTTTTATTGAAAACAAGACAATGTAAAAAAACTAACATAAACCTGACAATGCTAATCGATTAGTCAAGCCTTGTTGATTAGTTTTAAACTTGATGATTTAATATCTTATGTTGTTTTCTTTTTAATTGTAACTATTATTTCATATTGGTCTTTTGGTTTTTCATACATAGGTTTGCCAAGGTATTCTGCCGGGTTGTTGATTATTTCTTTTTCAGTTACTTCTACGAATTGATTGTCTTCATTGATTATCCAATAAATTTTTTCATTTTTTGAATTTTTGTTTGATGAAGTGCTTTTTTCATTAGTTTTTTTTGCTGTAGCCATGATTATTCCTTTCATTTCGTAATCTGGATGTGTTTCTAAGTATTTTTGTATAATTTCAAGATTAAATCTTTTTTTATATTCATCACATCTGTTGAAACAGTTGTGAGTACATACTATTATATTTTCAAATCGTTTTGATTTTTTGCATAAAATAATTTCAGGATTATCACCGGTCTTGGGAAGTTTTTTCTTTCGACTCATTTGATAATCCTGAAAATCCCTAGTTATGTTTTAACTTTTAAATTTGTTATAGGTATCAATAATTTTCTGTCTGTTTTCTTGATTTGCAGGGCATAATGGAAGTTTGTAATCAAGTTCAATCATACCCATGTAATGTAATGCTTCTTTTACAGGAATAGGATTTGTATCAACAAACATAATATTGTTTAATTCAATCATTTTTTGATGAATTTTAAGTGCTTCATCATATTTTTTGTCTAGAGACAGTTTAATGAGTTGATGCATTTCTTTGGGTACAATATTTGCAGTTACAGAAATACATCCTTTTGCACCGACACACATGAGTGGATAGTTTAAGGCATCTTCTCCTGATAATAAAACAAAGTTTTCAGGAGTATCTCTAATAATCTGACTAGCTTTGATTATGTCGCCTGAAGCCTCTTTAACTGCTATTATTCTTTCAGGAAATTCATTTGCGAGCTTTATAACTGTTTCTGCTGAGATATTTGAGCCTGTTCTGGAAGGAACATTATAAATGATAATTGGCAGTGCAGTTTTATTGACTAATTCCTTGTAATAAAGGTAAAGCCCTTGTTGGTTTGGTTTATTGTAGTATGGAGTTACTATTAAGGCATACTCTGCACCGAGATTTTGTGCCTTTTGAGTGGAAGAAATGGTTTGTTGAATATTATTTGAGCCTGTACCAACTATTATTGGCAATTTGTCTTTTAGTCTTTGAATACAAAATCTGAGAATATTTTCTTTTTCATCATTGGCTAATGCGGGAGTTTCTGCTGTTGTACCTAAAAGAACTAGTCCGTCAGTGTGGTTGTTTAAATGAAAATCAAGTAATTTTTCTAAAGCATTGTAATCTACTTCTTTGTTTTTGAACGGACTCACCAATGCCGGGAATGAACCTTGTAACATATTTATCCTCCATTATTTTTAATTTGAACCTGAAATAAAAAACTTCTTAACAAGTTCCGGGTTTTCATATTTTCCCAGTAAGCACATCAGCTTAATTCTTGCTTTGGGACCTCTTAAATCACCTCCTAAAAGTACACCTGATTTCATTAAATCTTTTCCTCCTCCACTGTAACCATATTCCGGTAAAACTCTGCCTGTGTATGCTCTGGAAACTGCAATAACAATTATGTTTTTTGAAATGGCATTTTTTATCTCAGGTAACATTGTCGGAGGCAGATTTCCTCGCCCGAAGGCTTCAATGATCAAGCCATGAGCTCCATTGTCTATTGAAGCTTTAATATATCTTCCGTCCATGCCTGAAGTAACTTTAATCAAGTCAACCTCTTTGTCAAGTTTATCTGTCCAAACGCTTTCACGATGTAAAGTTTGTCTATTATAAATAACATCATCTAAATCAACAATTCCTAAGGGTCCGTATCCGGGTGATTCAAAAGAATCAAGACGACCTGTGTCAACCTTAATAACATCTCTTGCGGTATGGATTTCATCGTTCATCACAACTAAAACGCCTTTGTCTATGGAGTTAGGGTGTGCAGCTACTCTAACGGCACCAACTATATTTCTTGGTCCGTCTAAGCCTAAATCATTACCGCTTCTCATTGCTGCGGTGAAAACTACAGGCTTTCTGGTGGTTAATATTAAATCAAGCAAAAATGATGTTTCTTCCATAGTGTCTGTTCCATGCGTAATGACGATACCATCATAGTCAACGATTGATATATCAATAAATTTGCCTAATTTAAACATTGCTTCGGGCGTCATGTGAGGACTGGGAATATTAGAAAATTCGTGTATTGTTATGTCTGCTACGATGCTTAACTGAGGGAATGATTGTAAAAAATTCACTAAATCATCACTTGGAATAACTCCTGTATCTTGTTCATATCTCATTGCTATTGTGCCACCGGTTGTGATAATCAGGATTTTCTTTTTCATTTATTCCTACCTGTAATATTTTTGATTAAAATTAATTATCTTTGCATATTTTTGTCAAGTAATTTCGAAAAAAATATTGTTGTAGTTATTATTCCATAAATCATAATGCAACAGATTCAGATATATAATTATTACAGTCTTCTGAAGACAGATCAAAGCTCCACTTTACAGATATAAATGATATAGACTAGGAAACAAGATGACTCGTTTAGGCAATTATCACGAACGAAGTTAAGTCTTTAATATATTTCATTATTAAGATTATCTACTGATGATTATAATGATAAAACTTTCAGAGCCGAGTTTGTCATGGTGAACATAACCCATTAAGAACTTTATATTGTTATGCGTAGAATATGTTAATTATTTTCTTTACGAATCAATTGAAGAATGGTAAAAAAACAAAAAAATATTTTTCAATATAAAGCACTATTTTTCAATGATATATCTATAAGACTCTCAAATAAAACTTAAAAAAACAGCTTTTTTGTAAAAAAAATATTGACAAATAGATTATTATGTTATATATTTGGAAATGTATATTAGGGATAGAAATGATATAGGAGGAAAAATGAAAAAATTAATCATGTTGACCCTTTTAGTTGCTACGGTTGCTTTATTTGCTCAAGCGCCAAGTTTTAGTTGGCATGTCCAGCCAACTTCTTTAGGCTTCTCAATGTATGATTACATGAATGGAGCTTACGACGGTTATCCAATCCGTATTCAGAAAGATCATATTCAAAATCATGGTATTTACATGACATTCATGGCAAACCAAACAGCGGCTGTTCCGCGCCGTCAAAACTATGCATTTGCTACACTTGAAGGTGATGTTCAATCAGTAGGAACAATTACTTCAGTTAGTAATACAGAAGGTTTCGGCACGCTAGCTATTGACTCAGAATCAGGAAATCCAATATTTGCTTGGCATGCAAATTATCTTGGTGGGTCAAACGCCTTGAATGTTCATTTTACTTGGGATACTTTCAGTTTTACAGGTTCTGCAGGTAATGCTTTTGCAGAACATGCTACAGTAATTGACAACAATGCAAATACTGCTCCCGGCGAAGATGCACATACTTATATTTGGCCTGCAGTTCACATAGGTCCATCTCCAATCGCAGGTAAAAGAAGAGTTTATATTTTCGCTTCAAATTCAGGCACAGCGGTACAAGGAACTCCTTCATCTTCAATTACTTTAGCTTATGCTGACATTGATACTGATGATATCGAAATGGGTTTACCTGAAGATTTGGAAACCTATTGGGTTGTTCAAAGAATACCATATTTTTTAGCTATTCATAATTGGGCTCCTAGTGGAGAAAATGGAGATTTTGCAAGAGCATTCCCTTCGTATGCAATTTCTCAAGATGGTAAAGTTGCACTTGCAGGACAACTTTCAGGAACATCAGAAGAATGGTCTGAAATGCCTGAGCATGATACTTTTGTTGTTCTTAGTGAAGATTATGGTCAAACATTCAGCAATACCGGATTAAATTTTAGAAGACATTTAACTGATCAAGTTCCGACTGCCTTGTATGAAGGTCAAGAAATCGTCGCTTATGAATACCGAGACAAAGACAATGTTTTAATGACTCATGCTACTTCAAACCATAAAACTATGGCTTTTGACAATACCGGTAATCTACATTTCCCTAACCCATTTATGGTTGGTCATTATGATTCTACCGAAGAAGCTACTTATATTTACCCAATCATGCAGTCGATGAACTCAGTTATTTATAATCCTGTTACTCAAACAAAACAAATTTATCAAGTTTGGCCTAGAAGTGAAAATCCTTTAAATGATGAAGTTCAACTTCTTTGGGATTTAGATGAAGACGGATATATTGATGAATTTGTAGCAGAACAAGACACTGATGGAACATGGTATGCTTTTAATTGGACTCCAAGACAGTTCCTTTCATGTCATCATAATTGGGATAATTATTTCCATTATAATCAAATAAGAATGACTCAGTTTAACGAAGACGGAGTAGCTGCTATGATGTGGATGGATGCTACAAAAGCTTACCATTTCAATGAAAATAATAACGAAGAATATGCTCCTTATGCCGAAGCCCCTGAAATCAAAATCATTGTAACAAAAGATTTTGGAAGAAATTGGTCAGAACCTATAACTATGAATGCTTTACCTGGTTTCAATCCAGAACTTGGTGATGTACCATCATTTGTTTATCCTGCTGATAAAATTTTCACTATTCAAGAAGGTACTACTACTAAAGCAAGGCTTTATTTTATGTATGTTGATGACAAATCCTATGGTTCTTTCATTCAAAGTGAAGGTGCTAACTTAGGTGCTGAAATCAAATTAGCTGCTATTGATATTGATATTACAGATTTGCCTTCAAATGTAAAGGATACTGTTACTGCATTTAAACCTGTTGGAATGCTTGCTCAAAACTATCCTAACCCATTCAACCCAACTACAAATATTAAATTTAATGTTCCTACTGCCAGTAAAGTAAACCTAAGTATTTACAATGTTAAAGGTCAACTTGTAAAAACTCTTGTTAATGATACATTTGTTGCAGGTGAACATTCTGTTACTTGGAACGGTGTTGATAATAATAATAACTCAGTTGCTAGTGGTGTTTATTTCTATAAATTAGATGCTAATGGTTCAACTGAAATGAGAAAAATGCTTCTTATGAAATAATCTGATTTAACAGATTGTAAAGATAATTATTTAAAGAGCAGGGAAACCTGCTCTTTTGTTATTGATAAAAGTGGTTCTGGATTTTGGGACAGGCATCTAAAGAGGCTGTGCCAAAATAACGAATTAGCCGTTGAAGCAGGTACCGAGACGGCTCGTCTCGGCTGTCTTTTAGAGCATAGTTCAGCAGTCTTAATTTCATGAATTATAACAACTATTGATTGTATGCCCTGACGAGCCGTCAGGGTTCCATTTTTAACATTTTTTCACAGTCTCTTTAGAGGCTGTGCAAGGTTTACAATTATAACATAGTTTTACCAGTATTTTATCACTCTGTGCATCTTTGAAAAATTTCAATTTTAAAACTTAATTTACATAATTTTTGCCAAATAGCTCTAAAATTGAGTTTTTTACAGTAAAAATTTACAATTCTTAGCTTAACATGTAAAAAAATAAAAAAAGTTCTCCCTTTTTTATTTCTAAATATACTTTTTAACCTTTTTAGATTAAATGCTAAAGCGTATAAGTACAACTCTGTTCCGGTTTTAACTGTGCCTCTTAGCAATAAAGGAATATATCCCATCATATTACGCAATGTCCCAAATTTATTTTCAATCATTCCTTTTCTAAGTCTTTCTAAATTTCTGTAGTAAGGTGTATCCATTTTTGCTCTAAATTGCATTTCTCTATCATTATCAAGATGTATATAAATAGATTTTCCTGTCTTTGACTTTGAACATTTTGAAAACACTTCACATCCTTTACAATCATGACATTTGTAAACTATATATTTTTTCCCATTATCCCCAATTTTATTTTGATGAAATTTTAATTCCTTGCCTTTTTGACATGTATAAATATCTGTTTCTTCATTATATTTAAAGTTATTGATATCCGGATCCAGATCTTGTAACCTTGTTACAAAATCAATATTTAACTCATCTTCCATTACAACTATATTTTTGAATGAAGCATATCCCTTATCGGCAACAATTTGTTTTATTTTTAGTCCGGTTTTTTCTTCAAACTTTTTCACTTCAGGAACAACTTCATTAAAATCGTTGCAACTCATTTTAGAACTTATACTTACTATCATATGGCTATCTGAATCGGAAATAGCTTGTGCATTATATCCGGGATAATGATGTCCGTGATTATTCAGAGAGCTGGCTTCCGGATCACAAAAATTTAATTTTTTTATGTTTGTGTTGTTAATCCTTAATAAACAACGATTTATATTTGAAAGTCTTTTTTGTGTAGCTTTATATTTTTTTTTGATTTTTTTTATATCTATATTGTTCTCGTTATCAAAATTCTTTAGATATATCTCATTTTCAAGTTGAAGTATTTCTTTCTTCTTCTCTAACTTATTTCTATCATAAAACTTTTTTGAAACATTACCTTTAACCTTCATTCCGTCTATTGCACATTTTTCAAGTTTTACAATGCCTTCTTCTGTCATCTCAGAGATGAACGCATAAAAAAAATCTTCTATTAACTTAGCATTATTCTCTCTAAAATAGCAAAGAGTTCTGTAACTCGGTTCAATTCCATCTACAAACCATTTCAAATAAAAATCTTTACGACATTGCTCTTCTAATGCTCTACTTGAAGGTGTTTTATATATATAACCATAAACCAATACCTTAAATAATAAAACAGGATTATAACTTTTTCTATTCTGAATATAGCATTTATTCTTAACTTCGCTTAAAAAACCATACTTTTGAATTATTAAATCTATTGTTGTATCAGCTAATCTTATTATATGATCTTTAGGAACGACATACTCTAAATCTATAAATTGCGATTGGTGTCTACTTATTTGAACTCGTACATTCATAATTAATTCCCTTATATTTATATGACACATAATAATATAAGAGATAATTTTGTCAAGCACTATTTTAAAATATTCACTAAAATATTTCATTTTTAATTTAAATCATAAACTTAAATGATTCATGAATGTAAACAAAATTTCAAGGAAATTTTGTCATCCTGAACGAAGTGAAGGATCTCCTTGATTTTCTTAACATATAACAAATCAATAAGATGAGATTCTTCACTTCGTTCAGAATGACATGCCCAGACGACCCGTCAGGTGGGGTGAGCAAAACTTGCATATTGCCAAAAAATTTTTCGTACCATA
>CAZJNG010000040.1:0-10497 GCA_964547265.1 uncultured Candidatus Cloacimonadota bacterium
GAAAACGACTTCCCAATGCTCATATTTACTTATCCAGTTGACAGTATATTCGAAAGATTCTTTAGCCATTATTTTCTTATTTTTTGACAACTTTGCCTCAAAAAGTATCGGAATCTTTATTCCGGAAGCAAAAATATCTTCAAAATCATTTTCAAAAGCATTTACAAGCCTACAATTAACTACAACAGTTTGTTCTGAAACAAAATGATTATAGGCGACAAATCCGGCATTATTGCCTGTATAACTTGTCAAGAGCAACATACTCAAGCCAAGTAATCCTTGATACACTTTCCCAAATAATGATCCCATAATATTAAAACTTCCTTTGATATTACACTAAATCAAAAGCTTTTTAAAAGTCAATATTTTTTTTATAATATCAAAATTTTTGTTTTAAAACAAAGATTTAGATTATTATCTTCTTCTATTTTATGAACCCATATAAGACAATTGCATCAAGTAACTTACGAGTAAAAAAGATATTGACAAAATCTATTAAAATAAATAAATGTAATAACTATGAAAAAATTAATATATATCATTATTTGCTTGTCAATATTTTTACCTTTATTATCCGAAGAACAAAAAAGCCCTAAGATTGGTTTAGTTTTAAGCGGAGGAGGAGCAAAAGGTTTTGCTCATGTCGGGATGTTAAAAGTTATTGATGAACTAAACATAGAAATCGATTATATTTTTGGAACAAGTATGGGTGCAATAATTGGCGGATTATATGCAAGCGGTTTCTCTGCATTGGAAATAGAGCAAATAGTTACTTCAATTAATTGGTCTGATTTACTTACAGACAAGATTTCAAGAAATGATTTATATATAGGTCAAAAAAAATGGCTACCTACTTCTAATCTAAATTTCAATCTGGATGAAAATTTCAGACCAAGTTTACCACAGGGTTTAATCATAGGCAATAATATTCATTTACAGTTATTTTTTGAAACATGGAGAGTATCGCATATAGATGATTTTAGTAAACTTAGCATTCCCTTTGTTTGTACCGGAACTAATCTGGAAACTGGTGCTCTCAAGATTTTCAATAAGGGTTCATTAGCTGATGCCTTAAGAGCAAGTAGTTCAATTCCAAGTGTTTTCATGCCATTACAGCTAGATAACGAGTATTATATTGATGGAGGTATTGCTCAAAATTTCCCGGCTGATATCGCTAATGAATATGGAATGGATATTGTTATTGGCTTGAAAAGTAATACTGACTTATCTAAAGCAAAAGACTTAAATAATATTGTCAGAGTTCTTAATCAAACTATAGGTATCGGGATGCAACATAAACAATCTCAAGCAGAAACTTATGCCGATATTTTAATTGTTCCAAATACAGAAAATTATTCTACCTTAGATTTTGATAAAGCTCAAGAAATAATAGAGCTAGGTTATCTAGAAGCCAATAAATATAAAGATAAACTAGAAAAAATCGCAAATAGAAAAGAAAAAATCAATCCACCGGTAATTGATTATCTGCCTGATAACATCAGCTTTAATCGTGTGATTGTTCTAAATAATAAATATTTAAGCAATTCTGCGGTAAGGGATTATGTAGGAATAAAAGTTAATACTTACTATTCAAAAACAGAAATATTCAGTAACTTTAAAAAAGCACATGCAAGTGAACTTTTTGACCAGATTTACCCGAGAATTGAAAAAAAATATGACCAAAACACTGATACTGATATTTATGAATTAACTATTGTCGTTAATGAAAAACCGCGTAATAATATAGGAGTTAATATCATTTACAATCAGGATAATGGTTTAACTGCAGGAGCTTTACTAAACATGAAGAACTATCTTATCAGAAACTCTAATGTCTTTATCAATACTACAATTGGCGGTAAACAAGAGTTTTGCATAGATTTTGTAAAGAATATACTTAAAGACTACACTTTATATTATAGATTTTTCCCTTACATTAAAGAGGATAGAGTTTATACTTACGATGAAAATCACTATAAAACAAAAAGTTATAAATCACTTGAATATGGAGCTACTACAGGCATTGGAATCTATCCTTTTAAAAATCTCACTATTGAACCTTATTTTTATCACTTTCATTTAAAGTTTTTCAGAGAGATAGCAGATGAAGATTTATTTAATAAGACTGTATTCAGTTCAGGTGCAGGACTAAAAATTTACTATGAGAATATTGATGATTATCCGTTTTATAAGAAAGGTGTTCAATCTTTCTCTAAGTACAATACAGCCAAAAAAGGTACTGCTAGTGAACTTGGTTATAAAAAGCTTCAATCAAAAACTAATATTGCAGTCCCTGTCAACAGTAGATATTCAATCCTATACTCAGTTGAAATGGGTACATATTTTCAAACTGTACCGCTAAAAGAAGATCCTTTTTATATTGGTGGAATTGATAGTTTTATCGGTTTGAACTCCAATGAAATATCTGCCCCATTTTATCGGATAAATAAATTCGGTATAAGGATGAATCCTACTAACAACTTTTTTTTAGATATAATAGCAAATCATTTAACTTATGGTAATACTGATAAATGGTTACTCATGGATGACTCTCTTTATGGTATAGGGATGATTGCAGGCTTTAATACTCGCATCTCACCTATAAGGTTAGGTTTTGGATTTAATCAAAACAGTAATAAAAAAGAAACAAAAAGCCTATTTACATACATATCTGTCGGTTATGATTATGATGCTTTCTTTCTCTCTAGAAGATAATAATTCTCTCCTTTAATTTATATGTCTGTAATAAACTTAAAAGGATCTAAATCTATCATAAACAGATTACTTATAATCTGTCTGTATAATAACAATGAACTTGTAATCAACAATATTAATTTATGTAATGATGTTTTGGAGATATTAAAAATTTATGACACCTTCAATAAAAAATATATACTAAACAAAGCCAATAACAGTCTCAAAATCTTTAAATCTAAAGAATACTTTCAACCTCAAAAAAGTATTAATCTCATTATCGAAGAATCAGGTACAGCACTTAGATTTATTCTGCCGTTTTTAGCTTTTTACAAGGTAGTTGAAAGCTTTGATGACGAGTATTTTGTAATCTTAAAAACAGGTAAAATTTTAAGTTCAAGACCAATTGATAAACTGATAGAATGCTTGAGTAATGCAGGAGCTGAAATATTTAAAAGAAATGAATATATCTATATAAAACCTTTTAACAAAAACATTTATAGATTGTTTTTCAATATTGACAGTAGCCAAAGCAGCCAGTTTTTAAGCAGTTTATTGCTTTTTTCTATCAATCCAAATTTTAAATCATTTGTTAATCCAACAACTCAAACAGTTTCAATCTCTTATGTATCTACAACTATAAAAATACTTCATAAATTTGGATATGAAATATCAAAACAAGACAATTGCTATTCTTGTAATAAATCTGTTCAAACAAGCTTATCTAACTTCACATGTGATCCCGATTATTCAACAGCGATTTATTATTGGATATTCGGTATTTTAACAAACAAACAAGTCTATATTAATGTCAGTAAAAATAATTTACAAGCTGATTACAAGTTTATTTACATTCTTAAAAAGCTTTGTATCAGAGGTATCAAACGAAATAATAAAATCTGTTTTTTAAAACAAAAATCAGAAAATCCTGAAAATAACACTTTAAAGATATACATGCATAATATGCCTGACCAGATTATAAGTCTTGCATTTTTAACTCTTTATCTTAAACAGCCAATAATTATCTATGGATTTAAAACTTTAAACCAAAAAGAATCAAAAAGATTAGATGTGATTATTGAAAATATTAGGCTTTTAGGCGGAACATGCAATTTATTTAAAAACAAACTAGAGATTATCCCCACTAATGATTTTCCCGAAAAATGCAATCTTAAAACACATAATGACCACAGGTTTGCAATGATTTTTAGTGTTCTAAAGATTATTGCTTCGATTGATAAGTCTTATCCTGAAATAACTTTGGATAATACAGATTGTATAAATAAATCTTATCCTGAGTTTATCTCATTATTGAATGAAATTAATTAAGCTCTTATTATATAAAATCAATTTTATACAAAATAAAAGCTTAAAGAATAAACTTGTCATACATTATTAGTTTTTACTCCACAATGCACATAAATGTAGAATAGTCAAGACTGCTTTTTCTAATGCAATTTCAGGAATCCATTCAAGTTTTGAATGAAACAGCATACCACCCGTAAAGATATTTGGACAAGGCATACCCAAATAAGACATTCTCGCTCCGTCAGTACCGCCTCTTATTGCATTTATAACAGGCTTAATACCGGCTAAACTAATAGCTTTTTGAGCTTTTTCAAGAACATCAGGATTTTGGTTTATTATTTCAAACATATTTTTATAAGACTCTGAATAATCTAAATTTATAACAACACCATGATATTTTTTCTCATATAGATTAATTAAATATTTTAAATACTCGATTCTTTGCAGATTATTATCTACATTAAAATCTCTTAATATCATACTGATAACAGCTTCTGATTCATCACCGTCAATACCGTTGACATGATAAAAACCTTCTCTTTTTTCTGTATGTTCAGGTGTTTCATATTCCGGCAGATCAGCTACTAATCTTGAGGCTATGGCACAGGCATTAAGCATTTTGTTTTTAGCAAAACCGGGATGCATATTTTTACCCATAATTTTAATTTGAACTCTATATGCGTTAAAACACTCACCTTCAAGTTCTCCTAAAATACTGCCATCCAGTGTATAACCAAATTTTCCTGCTTTTTGGATATTAAGTTTAGCTGTTCCTCTTCCAATTTCTTCATCGGGTGTAAATATTACTCGTAATTCAGGATGATTTATTTCAGGATATTTTTTCAAATATTCAATTGCAGTCATAATTTCTGCAATACCTGCTTTGTCATCAGCACCAAGTAGCGTATCACCTGAAGCTGTTATGATATTTTGATTGATAAACAAATCAAGTTCCGGGCAGATTGATTTATCTAGTTTTAAATCCGGATTGTCAGGAAAGGTCAAAGCTATACCTTCATATTTTCTTAACAGAGGCTTTACATCGTTACCCGAAACATCAGGAGAAGTATCTAAATGAGCACAAAAAGTTATCGCAGGAACTGTCACTCCTTCAGATGCATTTAACTTCGCATAAACATAGCAGAACTCATCAACTTCAACGCTATCAACACCTAATTGTATAAGTTCATCTTTTAAAATATAAGCTAAGTCGAATTGCTTTTTGCTGGAAGGAGTTATTGCTACGCCATTATTTTCTGTATAATTATCATCAGATTGAGTATCAATCTGAACATATCTTAAAAATTTCTCAACCGCACTTTTTCTGATTTCATTACTTATCGTATTTATCATAAAGCCTCCATATATCTTTTTTTGCAAAATATTTCAAGTATTTACACATGTCAAGAATTATTACTAAAAACAGAGATTCAAGTCAAAAGTTTAGTTTTATATGTCTTTTTTAAATAAATCAAAAACCATACTACCAGTAAAGTTCCTTTTAATATGCTTGAACCACTAATGCTCCACCAGATACCTTTAAGTCCTATATAGTATGATAATATTAAAGCTGATGGGATTCTTAAAGCATTGAAAACAATGCCGACAAGTGATGGAGGCACAGATTTACCAAGTCCGTTAAAAGCTCCGGCGGTAGTGATTTCCAAGCACATAAATAATTGTGAATACCCTAAAATAACAAGATAAATAACACCTTCTTTGATTGTTTCTTCTTCTCTGACGAAGATTTTATACAAAGGTTCAGGGAAAAAGATTAAAACAATGCTAACTAATACACCGATAGAACCCATAATATAAATCGCTGTTTGATATCCTTTAAGGATTCTGTTATATTGGCAAGCCCCATAATTTTGTCCGATAAAGGCACTGAGTGCTGTAGAAAAACCGCTGGCAGTCATCCATGACAAAGATTCTATTTGAGAGCCTATCCTTTGAACAGCGATTGGGATAGGACCCCATCTGACTATAATACGGGCAATAATAATTGCAATCAAGGCAAATAATCCGCTTTGCATCGATGGAGGCAAACCTATTTTAACAATCTTTCGTAAGTGTTCTTTACTAATTTTGAAAATATCTTTATTGTTTTGTAATATTGCAAAACTCTTATTAATTGTAACTAGAAACAATCCCGAAACAACAAATTGAGAGATAACTGTTGCTATCCCTGCACCTTTAACGCCCATTTCAGGAAAAATCCAGACACCAAAGATTAAGAGTGGGTCAAGCACAACATTCAGCAGTAATCCGATTGTATTAAAATAAAAAGGTAACTTACTGTTTCCCATTCCATTAAATATTGCTGAATAGGTTGGATTTAAAAAGGTAAATATCATTCCGGTTGATACAACTCTTAAATAGCTGATAGCATTAATTGTTGGATTATAAGAGTTTACATTATCTCCTAGTTGAAAAAAGTTTATAAGTTGTGGTGCTAAAAATAAAATGATAATACTATAGACTAAAGATAAACCGGCAGCCAGTAAAATTCCATTATTTACAAACTGTTTTAATCCTTCATCATCTCTTTTCCCGACTGATTGAGCGACACCAACCTCAACACCTATCTTTGGCATAAACATTATTGCATTGCCCAGCCACATAAAAAAGCCGGCAGTTCCAATAGCCGCCACTGCCCCACTTCCAATACTGCCAATCCAAATCATATCGGTCAGGTTATAACCCATTTGAATCAGCATAGTCAGCATTATGGGTATAGAAACCTTAGTTAATTGCAGAGCAATATTGCCTTGAGTCAGGTCAATCTTTTTTGTCATTTATTCACTTATGATATATATTTTTCTTGTTCTTGCCCCGTCAAACTCCCAAAAATACACGCCTTGCCAGGTGCCGAGCAGAGGTTGACCATCAAAAACGAAAATATCCAGGTTCACTCCGATGAGGCTTGACTTCAGATGAGCGTCCGAATTCCCTTCGCAATGTCTTTGGTTAAAACTTTTGGGTATAAGTTTATCAATACCCTGACATAAATCATATTGCACATCAGGGTCACAGTTTTCATTGATAGTAAGACCTGCTGTTGTATGAGGAACTTGCAGATGAATCTTCCCGTTATTTATCTTATATTTAGCAATAAAATCAAAGATATGCTGAGTAATGTCAATCATTTGAGTTCTTTTTTGAGTTTGTATGCTAATACATTCTTTTATCATAATATTCCTTATTTTTTAAGATACAGTAAAGCACATTCTTTAGCAAGTTTTCTGATTCTGCCTATGTATGAAGCTCTTTCTGTTACGCTGATAACTCCGCCGGCATCGAGAAGATTGAAAGAATGAGAACATTTCAACAGGTAATCATAGGCAGGATAAACAATGCCTTGATTTATCATATTTTCACATTGTTTTTCATTCACTGCAAAATTTGCAAATAACTCTTTTGTATCGCTACATTCAAAGTTAAATTTTGAAAATTCTTTTTCTTTGTCATAAAAGAATTCACCATATTCAACTTCATCATTCCATTTGATATTCCTGAAATTATCTACATTTTGGATATACATAGCAATTCTTTCTAAGCCATAAGTAAGCTCTACACTAACAGGAGCAACTTCGACACTGCCTACTTGTTGAAAATAAGTAAATTGAGATATTTCCATTCCATCAAGCCATACTTCCCAGCCTAAACCCCATGCTCCGAGTGTTGGAGATTCCCAGTCATCCTCAACAAATCTAATATCATGCTTTTCTATCTCAATACCTATTCGTTTCAAGCTTTCCAGATACATATTCTGAACGACATCCGGAGAAGGTTTTATAATTACCTGAAATTGATAATAATGTTGCATACGGTTTGGATTTTCACCATATCGACCGTCTTTAGGTCTTCTACAGGGTTGAGCATAAGCTATTTTGCATGGTTTTTCACCTAATGCTCCAAAAAAAGTATTGGGATGAAAAGTTCCTGCTCCCATTTCCATATCATAAGGTTGCAGGATGCTGCAGCCTTGTTCTGCCCAGTATTTTTGTAACTCTAATATTATATCTTGAAAATTCATTATTCCTCCAGTATTTCAACTCTTATTTTATCAACATAATTGTCAAATAAAAAATAAATTTCAAATATATTTTCTTTTTTCAAAGATTCACATTATATTATCTGACGAGTGAACAATAATCGGAGGATTTAAAAATGAACAGAAAACCAAAGATTTTCATAAGTAAATGTATTGAACTTGATAGTTGTCGATGGAACGGTGCTAAGATTTCGTCTGTTGAAGTTAAAAACATCTTACCTCATATTGAGTTAATCACTGCTTGCCCGGAGGCTGACATTGGACTGGGTATCCCCAGAGAGCCTATCAGAATTGTTGCTGTTAATGACGAAAAGAGGCTAATCCAACCCGCTACAGAAGTTGATTTGACTGAAAAGATGCAAACATATTGCAATAAACTTGTCGAAGACTACGATGACATTGACGGTTTCATTCTAAAAAGTAAATCTCCCAGCTGTGGCATAAAAGAAGTAAAGGTTTATCAAGGTAAAGGTTCAAAGTCCCCTCACCCTGCCGGCGCAGGTATCTTTGCCGAAATTGTGCTTGATAAATTCTCACATCTGCCAATCGAAGACGAAGGAAGATTGACAAATTTTAAAATCAGAGAGCATTTTTTAACTTCAGTCTTCACCATAAACCGTTTTAAAGAGCTTAAACAAAATCCTGACATTAAAGCGTTAATGAAATTTCAAGCTGAACATAAATTCCTCTTTTTAGCTTATAACCAATCGCAAATGCGTAAACTGGGTAAAATCGCCGCTAACTTAGAAAAGAACAATATAAATCAAGTCTTTCAAGATTACCAAACAAATCTTTACGCTGTCTTTGCTAAACTCCCGAGACATAACAACATTATCAATGTATGGAACCATATTCAAGGCTTTTTCTCTGACCACCTTAAACCTGTAGAAAAAAAATACCTTTTAGAAAAGATAGAAGCCTTTAAAAATGACAAACTCCCTGCCATTGCTGTGACAGAAATCCTACATGCCCACGCTATTAGATTTGAAAATGAGTATATCCTCAATCAATTCTTCTTTACTCCGTTTCCTAAAGAACTAATCAGTTATTTTGATTCAGGAAAGAGAAAATTGTAAATAAATGTCTTAAAACCTTAATTTTAAAGCATTAACTGTAAACTAAACTTATCATTATTACACTTAAGCCACTCTTGAAAAACAAGGGACCTCCAAGAGGGAAAAGCATCTTGGAGGTCCCTTGTTCGTTGATCGTATTTTGTTGAGCGTGATGTATGTGTATTGATTGAGAGCATTCTGCCTGTTAGCCTTATGAGTTTTTTCATAAAGACTTTGAAAATCTTAGAAAAACGCGGAACCGAACAGATGCTTATTATCTTAAGAGCCTGTCTCAATAATTATTGTTGTGCAAACACCCTTGTTTGCACTTAAGAGCATAAGTAGTTTATATTCAATATTTTAGAGAGCAACAAGCAAGGGTGCTTGTTGATCAAATCTACATTTTGAGACAGCTTCATTGTAGATGATATCAATTTCATTTTGTTCATTAACGCCAATATCGTATAAGCATATTATTATTAAGTTACAGATTCGATAAGATGCTTCTTAATTAATATTTTCAAAAGTTTTTTAAAGATTGATGTAACTTTTTTTATTTTTATATTGACTTTTTTTACTTATTTATATATTCTAGTATTAAAGAACAATATAAAGGAGGGTTAATCATGTGCAAAGATTCAATATCAATTAAAGTGATTTTTGGTATTTTGATTATAACAGTAATCATATTAGGTCTTTTTGGTGTTTATAATATCACAAAATCTTCTACAAACCTAAGAAAAGACTTAATGGAAAATGCAGAAAGTGCCGGGTCCAGATTGTCTATTCAGTTGGTTCAATTCATTTGGAACTTGAATAATAGTGGTGCTAATCAAATTTTAGAGATAGAATTTGAGGATAACAATCTTTATGCTGTAGAAGTAAACAGTCCTGATGGGCAACTTTTTACTTTTCTAACGAGAGATGATGGTTTTAAAGCAGTTAATACAATGGATAAAAAAATTATTGAAGAGCTAAATAAAAATTCGGACAAGTATCAATTGTTTGAATATCAGATTCTTATGGAAGATAGGCATATAGGAGATTTAAAATTATTTTATACTGATAGATTTTTAGCTAGAGCAATCCGTAATGAAATATGGATAAATATTGTTCAATTATTGGCCTTATTAGTTGCATTATCTCTTGGAGCCTTGTTATTAGTGAGAAGAATTGTTATTACTCCAATGAAAAAAATGCTTGCTCAATTTGAATCTATTTCTCAAGGTGAAGGTGATTTAACTTGTTGTATTGATTTTGCTCATGATGATGAAATTGGTGAGATGGCGGATTGCTTTAATAGATTTATCAAAAAACTGCATCTGATTATAAGTAAAGTTATTGAAACAAATAATCTGGTATATGTGTTAGTAAAAGATTTAT
>CAZJNG010000041.1:0-10469 GCA_964547265.1 uncultured Candidatus Cloacimonadota bacterium
TGAATAGATTATTTTTTTCATTTTATTCTCCTTTTAAAATCCTGTTTGTAATCTAAGTACAAAGGCATTAGGTGTTTTTACACTAATATCTGATTCGACAGTATTCTTTTGATAAGCACATCTAAGCATAGTATTAGCTGATAATTTAAAATTTAATCCGGTTTCAATCGTTTTAAACTCATCTTTTACCTTTGAATCGCTATCTTTATCCCAAAAATCATATTTCAAGTAAGGTTGAATTGATGCTAATCTCGGCAAATCAACCTTGAAATCATAACCTATCTGTGTATAATAGGCTTGCATTTTTTGATCTGAACGGGTAAAACCTTTACCTGTGTATAGTTCGGCAGTGAGCCATAGATTATAATTTCTATACTCAAGACCACTAATAAATCTCTTAGTCTCTTTTTCGTAAGGTTTGTAATCTTGACCGTAGAACTCTTGATTACCAAAATTATATATTCCTGTTAAAGCAAGTCCCTGCAAGGGTGTATCAAATATTAATCCAAAATTATATCTGGCATCTCCATTAAAGGTTGAACTTTTCCCGTTTAAAACGGCAAATTCAGCTTCAATTCCCATAGTACTGCCGATTTCAGTGTATTTGTTTATCAAGAATCCTTGAGGATGACAATCCCCATAAGTTTTAATAAAGTCTGATTTCTCTAATGAAAGTCTGGCAGAACATTCTGTTTTTGAAGCAAATCCAAACAGTATATGACCTTGTTGCAAACCTACCTTAAAGTCTTCATTAATTAAGTATAACAATCCTGCATCCATCAATTGTATCTGAGTACCTGATCCAACACAGGTTGACAAACCAAATTCTAAAGAGTATTCTATGTAATCATCATAAATTCCTTCAAGACCAAATACTGCTTTTCTAATTTGAAAACGATTGTCATTATTATAAGAACCGTTGTTATTGTTATCACTGCCATAAAACTTTGCATCAAGAGTTATGGTAGAATGAATTTCAGGCATGTTTGGGTTTGCATAAACTAAACCAACCACTAGTACACAAGCTATCAAAAGATATCTTTTTAACATCACATCTCCTTTTCAATGGGACAAGTTAAACTTGCCCCTTTACTTTATTATTTTTTATTATATTATCAAAATTAGCATGACATGAACATTGGTGAGCAGTTTTATCATTTGCATTACAAGTACTGCAGCTACCGCAACAACTGTCTTTACCGTTAGAAATCCTTACCAGACTTCTAATTACATATGCAAGAGCTAATAAGACTACACCGACAACTATCAATAATTCAAGCATTTTTACCTTCCTTTACTATATTCCTATGCCAAACAAAATTCCTGCCTGATAAACAAATGTCGTTATAACCCAAGCTAACAAGGTCAAGCCTCCCAGTTGAATCATAGCCCAGCCCCAAGAGTTGGTTTCTCTTTTTGTAATTGCTATCGTTGCTACACAAGGAGCACTTATAAGACAAAACAACATAATACAGAATGCTATCAAAGGATTATAGTTGTTTCTTAATTGTTCTCTTAAAGCATCTGAATCTTCATCAGCTTCGCCAACAGAATATACTATACCCATCTGAGCAACAAACACTTCTTTTGCTGCAAAAGCACCTATAAGAGCAGTTCCTATCTTCCAATCAAAACCCATTGGTTTCAAAACCGGTTGCATAAAATGACCAACTCTACCTGCAAAAGTATAAGCAAGTGTTTCTGATTGTTGTTGGTTCTCATATACGGCTATTGCTTCTTCATAGCCATCAATATCCGGATTATCTGAAACCATAAAAGTCTGATAAGCGTTTTCAGCTAACAAGTCAAAATCTTGAGAAAATTCATCAATTTGAGGGAAAGTAGTTAAAAACCATAACACTATAGATATGCCAAGAATTATTGTACCTGCTTTTTTAAGATATAGCCCACCTCTATCCCACATATGAAGAAAAACGGCTTTTAATGTCGGCACCCTGTAAGGAGGCAATTCCATTATAAAAGGAGATGTATCACCCTTAAATATAGTTGAACGCAAAACTTTTGCCAGGACAATCGCTAACACAATACCAATTACATAAATAAGCCAAAGTATAGGTGCATTTAAATGTGCAGGGAAAAAGGCTGGAATTATTAATGCATAAATAGGTAACCTCGCACTACAGCTAACTAATGGAGTGACCATAATAGTTGCTAAACGGTCTCTTTTTGTCTCAAGAGTTCTGGTTGCCATAATCGCAGGTACTGTACAACCAAATCCAACAACCATTGGAATAAAACTCTTCCCATGTAAGCCAATTTTATTCATTAATTTATCCATTATAAAAGACACTCTTGCCATATAGCCCGTATCTTCCATAAACGCTAAAGCTAAAAATAAAAGCAAAATATTTGGCAAGAATACAAGCACCCCTCCAACACCACCAATAATGCCATCTACAATTAATGATTCAATTAAACTGCCTGATTCGTTAAAAATTGAAACAGAAATAAACTCACCTAACCATTCAAAACCATTTTCGATTAAATCCATTAGAGGTTCGCCTAGTGTAAAAGTAAGCTGAAACACTAAATACATCAAACCTAGAAAGATAGGTATCCCCAGCAATTTGTGTGTCAGTAAAGAATCTACTTTATCGGAAAAATTAATTCTTGACTCAATAGAGGAACGAACAGTTTTTCTACAGATTCCTGCAATTAATCCATATCTTTGCTCAGCAATATATGTTTCAGCATCTTCGCCTTCTTTCTTATAAAAATCTTCTAAGGTTTCGTCAATTATTGGTAATAATGGAGGATTAATATCTTTTCTTACCTCAGTATCACCTTCTAACAACTTTATTGCAATCCAACGAGCATTTGGATTTTCTGTACCAATAATATTTTTGAGTTTATTGATATATGATTCGATATTGTCATCCATGCGTAAATCATGAATTGCATTATCTCTTATAATATCATTTGTTAAAAATTGTAATAATTTATCGTGTCCTGTTTTTTTAGATGCAACCATAGGTATAACAGGGGCGTTGATTAGTTTTGAAAATAACTCAACATTAATTTCCGTACCCTTACTTCGAACCATATCCCACATATTTAAAACTATAATCAAAGGAACTTTTAATTCTTTTAATTGCATTGTCAGATACATGTTTCTTTCTAAGTTAGATGCGTCCACAATATTTATTATGTAGTCAGGCTTTTCTTCAATTATAACTTGTCTGGCTATCTTTTCTTCAATTGAGTATGCCGTTAAGCTATATGTTCCGGGTAAATCAATAACATCAATCTGATAATCAAGAAAAGTTGTTTTTCCTTCTTTTCGTTCAACAGTAACACCCGGGTAGTTTCCTACATGTTGTCTTGAACCTGTAATGTTGTTAAATAAAGTTGTTTTGCCTGAGTTGGGGTTTCCTGCAAGAGCTATTTTTATTTTTTTCATTTATTCTCCTTTGCTTTAGATAATAAAATTAGGCAAGCCTAAATTTAAGAGTAAAAAAAATTACTCCACCAATAATTTTAATGCCACACCACGACCGATTGCTATTTTGTTATCTCTAATCTTAATCATAAAAGGACCACTTTGTTGATTTTGAATAACTTCAATTTCAATTCCGGGAATTAAACCCAATGAGGTCATTCTGTTTTTCAGCTCAAGCCCTGCCTGAATATGCTGTAAAATTACTTTGCTTCCAACTTTAACAAACGCTAATGGCATTGTTTCTCCTATTCTAATGGTAAAACAAAAATCATACTTGCATCTTCTTTCCTGATAGAAAGATGATAGCCTTTAATTCTAACATCAATCGGATCACCAAGAGGTGCAATGCGTTCAATTTCTACAATTGAGTCTTTAATAAAGCCCATATCAATTAATCTCTTTTTCAGTTCTGCTTTTGCCTGAATTTTTACAATCTTAGCCTTTTTGCCAATCTCTAAAGAACGCAAGGTAACAGTTTCTTGAACATTCATATCATTCTCCTTTATTTTTTCTCTTAAATTGTCCAAAACCTCTTCTGTACATTTTACACAGTTTTGAAGATCATTATCTTCATGACATTGATATCCAAAACCGTTTATCCATTTAGAGCCACCACGAGGACATAATTCAACAAATTCAACAAATTGGATAAATCTTTCCAATATATTTTTCGGAATAGAATGCTCCATTTTACATGCCGCACTGTCAGCTTCTAGTTCTTCTATTGCTAGAACTTTTGTAAGAAATTCTTTTAATACTTCATGTCGCCTTACTACATCTTCAGCAACTTTTTTACCTGTTTCAGTTAAAGTAATAACATCATAAGGAGCGTAATTAATTAAGCCTTTATCAGAAAGCATTCTTAAAGCACCCGTGACAGACGCTGCCGTAACTTTCATTATATTGACTAAGTCTTTAGCTCTGGCAGCTTGCTTTTCTTTTACTACATGATATAAAGCTTCCAGGTAATCTTCCAAGCTTGCACTTAAATCTAAAGTCTCCATAAGCACTCCTTATATTTTTAGTTTAGCCTAAATTTATTGAACATGGTATTTTTGTCAAGAACAATTTTGGAGTTTTTAAATTTTTCCTTTTAAAACTATATTAAAAGATTACTGTTTCGACACTTAAACTTATGATTTGATAATATGAGTTTTATTAAAATATATTCATTGGCTCTTTACATAAAGAAATCAAAACACAATAAATTTAGCTAAAATCTCAATGCAATAATTAAAGTTCAAATAGATTAATTTCTGGTTTTAAATAAATAAACCTTTTCACCATCTTTTACCATTAAATAATCTTTTCTGGCAATTGATTCAATAAAAAAATCATCATCTAACAGTCTCTTATTCTCAGAAATATATCGTTCATTTTCATTACTGATATTAATTACTTTTTTTTCAAGTTCGACAGTCTCCTGCCTTGCAGCAAAATGGTTGATAAAGCTGAATTCATGAAAGAAAAGGATAGATAAAAACAAATATATACTCAATATAATACATACAAGTGTCACTAAAAAATTTAATATTTTCTTTGAATAAGAATTAAATAAAGAATTTTTCCTCTTAAGTAAAAGAAGTTTATTCATAATTTAACTTAATAAACCTTGTTTTATCTTTATTCAAATCATCTTTAGTTATTGGAAATTCATTTGAATTTATTGTTTCTAATTCAGGAACTAATTCTGTAAAACTTTCCATGCTTTCAATATCTATATTAACTTTATCTGTTTTGTAATGCATTGGAAAAACAAATTTCGGTTTGATTAAATGAGTAAATTCAATAGCAGATTCTGCATTTAGAGTATAATTTCCACCGATAGGAACCATTAAGACATCAATGTCAGATATTTCTGCAATAATTTCTTCGTTAGGAATAACTCCTAAATCTCCGCAATGCAATATAGATATACCGTCTATTATTAGTAATATCATATATATATCACCTAAATTTTTACCGTTAAATCTTCCATGACTAGCTTCGATAAGCTTAACTCTTAAATCCTGAATCTGATAGGATCCAATCTGTGTAATCTTTTGAAAAGGAGGTAAAAGTAACTTAAAATTGCTATGATCATGATGATCATGTGAAGAAATAACTATATCAGCAGTTAAGTTTTTTGGTAAGCTGTACCCAATATCAGAAAAAGGGTCAATAATTATATTTTTATCGTCTGTTGAAACACTCCACATTGAGTGACCGTACCATTTAAATTTAACCATTTTTAGCCTCCGAAATCAATTTGTAATAATTAATGTATTTTTGTAAAGCATTTTTTTTATTTTTTTTAATATTTAAACTCCGCTCCGGTGTAAATATATTGTAGTTCTCTATCTTTCAGTATATTATATTGATGTTTAATAAAAAGATGAAGTTCAGGAATTAATCTTAAATTTGCCTGAGTTGTCAGGTATTGATATCTTGTGATATAATTATCGAGAAATCTTCTTTCTCCTGCCCCTGAATTTGGGTGTACTCCAACACTTCCTTGTTGAATGTTTTCATAAAGAAAACTAAATGACATCCGGGAGAAATTTATTCTCATTCTATTTGCAAAACTTAAAAAATTTGAGCCTTTTTCTGCACCTAACATCATGTCGTCATGCATATATGTCAGAGATTTTGACTTATGAGCATAAGTACTTGGACCTACAGCCGTTATTTCGCTTGAAATTTCTACCGGGATATTGGAATCCTGATAGATTATGCCACCTTGAAGAGCAAGAAAGCTCATCCATTTACTTGTTTTGTATCTGTCATTTTTTATGTCGTCAAACAAAAAATTAGAATAGAGTAAAAATCCGGATACAGGTCTGATTTCACCATAACCAAAGAATAATCCATTGTCTCTTCCGTGATATTTATTATCCATTATTTTATAAATAGCTAATGGACTTGAGTATGCAATATCAAAACTCCTATCCCCATAAATAATTGTATTTCCCAATCCAAAAGAAAAATTATCTGTATGTAGTGATATAGTTTGAACAGCCATAGATTTAGGCTCATAAACCGAATTATTTTTCAAACTGTCCGGTATCAATTGTGAAGTTATTCCCGTGTATTCTAAAATACCAAACCGTTTATTCATTTTGATATATCCATAAGGTGTAACTTCGTGATTAAGAATAATTGAAGAAGTAATAGATCTTCCAATTTCAAAACTACCATAACCGACAGCAAAATTTAAGTATGGATTCTTAAAATCTACCTCTGTCATTAAATCAACCTGATAATATTTTCCATCATCACTATATAAATTATTACCCATTACAGATATAAAAGGATTTTCAACAATAAAATCTTCATCACCTATATAATGACCTTTACGAAAGCGAATATAATATCCAAAGTTTTCGGCAAAATTACCTCCACTCTCTACTCCATAGTATCGTCTTGACCTGCTGTCATTATTGTCATCCCTTTTGAAGTCATAATGAAACCCTAATATTCCTGAAGCGAACAAATAGGTTTCATTTTTGGTTGTGGTGTATAAATTAAAAAAAGATTTTTTTGTTTTTGGATCTGTAATAGTAACTAATCGGAATTGATTATTATGAGGTTTAAAAAGGTTTGCTACACTATCAAGAGTTTTTTTGGGAGGAATAACTGCAAAATGAGTACCATCAGGATATCTCATATTCAGTCTATCAAGATGATAATCTGCTTGTTTTTTATAAAATTGTTTATCTCTTATCATTGATATATCATTAAGAGCATTTATTATATCATTGTAATACAATGGGTATTGGAAATGATTGAAAGTAGATATTTTAAGCGTATGAGTCATCTCTAAGAAATCATAAACCGGATCATCAAACGGAACTATAAAATCAGCAGACAAGACTGTACAAATACATAGCAACATAACCATAAATAATTTTTTCATAATTAAATCCTTATCTTTAATATACTCATTTAAGTTGATTATTTGACTTAATGAAAAATGTCAACTTAAAAAAGGATAAAAAAATTAAAACAAGGCTAATAATTTATTAAACAGCTATTTGATAATAAATAAACACCTTAAAATAAAGAAAATAGCAGGGCATTAACCCTGCTAAAAATCATATCAAGTATTATGCTACAATAGCTAAAATGTCAGCTTTTGAAATAATAAGATATTTTTTGCCATCCATTTCAATTTCAGTTCCGCTATATTTTGCGTAAATAACCTTGTCGCCTATCTTAATGATTTTCTTTAAATCTTCGTCTGTTCCAACAGCAACAACTTCACCGATGTTTGGCTTATCTTTAGCAGTGTCAGGAATGATAATTCCGCCAACATTTTTTTCAACTACATCATCTTTTAGTTCAATGACTACTCTGTCTTCAATAGGTTGAAGCTTCATCTTATACCTCCGAATTTTTTAATTTTTACATTTAATAATATAAGTCTAATTTCATTTTTAGCAAACACCAATTTAGTTTGCTAATGATTTTAGTCAAGAAAATTTTGTAAAAATTTAATTTTTTTAAAAAAACACTTGCCAAATTTACATATATTTCAAATAGTAACCTCAAATCAAGATTATAGGTGGTCATGTTGTTAGATAAGTCAAGATTAGGGCAAGTATTAATCAAAAAGAATCTTATAACAGAAGAAATTTTAAATGAAGCTCTAGAAAGACAAAAACAGGAAGCTCCTCACGGGCGTAAATTAGGAGATATTCTTGTCAATGATTACGGGATAGACCATCATGCCGTATTTAGCTCTTTAGCAGAGATATATGCATTCAGGTCAATTACTATAGATCCGTTGAAGCTTGATTCAAATCAGGTAAAGCATGCAAAGGAAATTTTAACAAAGTTTAATGAAAACCTAAAAAAAGAACTTCTTTTTAATTATGTTTTACCTTTCCAGGTACAACTAGGAGTAAGAACTACTTTAATAGTTTTAGCAAGTGATGTAACCAATAAAGTAGTTGAAAAGATACCGGCAAACACAGAGTTTAAGAGATATGAAGTTGTATATTGCCAAAAAAAGATACTTGAAGAATTAATTCAATTAATAGCACCTCAAAAAAATGAGTTTTTAGAGTTATTGCAAGAGGTGGATGAAGCTGTCTCAACTGAATCTGAAACAGATGATTCATTAAATGAAAATGCAATAGATGAGGAAATCAATAAGAGTTTATTGGTTAATCTATTCGAGGGCTGTTTAATAGAGGCAGCTAGGAAGAAAGCAAGTGATATACACATTATTCCATATAAGAAACAAGCAGTTGAGTTTCATTTTAGAGTTGATGGTAAATTAACTTTATGGCATAGACAAGAGCATACTTCTCCGGAAGCTATGGCTGCTGTGGTTAAGGATCGTTCTGTTGGGGTTGACAGATTTGAAAGAGATACTGCACAGGATGGTTTTGCTCAAAGGACAGTTGATGGTCATTTGATTAGATTTCGTGTATCAATTTTACCGATTACTTCAGCAGAGTATGAGAGAAGGTTTGAGAGTATTGTAATCAGAGTAATAGATGACAGAAATGTAATTACAGATTTAAAAGCTTTGGGATTTCAGGAGAAAGCTGAAAAAGATTTTTTCAAAGCATTATCACATTCAAAAGGCATGGTTTTAGTAACAGGACCTACCGGTAGTGGTAAAAGTACAACTTTAATGGCAGCTTTATATCATGTTACTGATCCCACAAAAAATGTTTTAACATGTGAAGATCCTGTTGAGTATGTAATCAATGGAGCCAGACAAATTAAAATTAGCCATAGACTTAGTTTTGATCAGGCTATACGCTCAATACTCAGGCATGACCCTGATGTTGTTCTTGTTGGTGAAATCAGAGACAAGATTACAGCTGAAATTGCTATTAAGTTATCTAATACAGGGCATTTAACCTTATCAACTTTACATACTAATGATGCGCCGGCTACAATATCAAGACTTTTCAAAATGGGTATAGAACCTTTCTTACTGGCGAATGTGATTAATATTGTTATCGCTCAAAGATTAGTAAGAAAACTATGTGTCGAATGCAGAAAACCTCTTTCTCCTGAAAAATATAGTTTAGCACTTGAGTTTGGTTTGACACAAGCAGATTTAGATAGTGGTAATATCTATGAAGCAGGAACCGGTTGTAAAAAATGTAATCATGGTTATAAAGGCAGAACAAATATCTGTGAAGCACTATATTTTACTCCGGAAATAAAAAAAGCGATTTTAGAGTCCTCAACAGAAATTGACGAGGAAAAAGTTCGTAGTATAGCTGAAGCAGACGGGATGTTATCTTTGAAGGATTCAGGTATAGGTCGAATAAGAGAAGGTTTAACCTCTATTGAAGAGATAATTTATAATACTTCGGAGGATTAATTTATGAGTATGGGTCAAATGCTTATGGTTTTGCTTGCAGTGATTCTTTTCTCAACAATAATCATTACTATATACAATAATATGTTTTTTCAACTTGAATTGGCTGAAGATAAATTATTTTATACACAAGCAATAAAGATATCTGATTTCGTATTTCAACAGTTTGAAATCGAAATGGTCAGCGGTCAAAAGAGTTTTAATAAGCTTTATGAAGATTATAAGTATAAAGCAAAAGGACAAGAACTTGTCAACGCTACCAATAAACTTGGACTTCAGCACTTAGGAGTTGATTATAAATACACAATTCTTTCTGAATATTGTGATTCATCAGGGAATACTGCTGTTGTTGCTGACAGTAGCCATCAAAAAGTTACTGTAACAATTGGTGTAGAGGCAAGAGGTGATTCACTTTTTCTTGGTTCATATAATAAAGTGTTTAGTGATATGTCTCTAGGTGGTGGCTCATGATAGTGATGATTGATATAATTGGTGCAATGATAGCAGGAACAATGGTTGTTATGACTATAGTTAATTCTATCTTTAATGTTCAACAAATGAATTATAATATCCAAGCTCTACTCGGATTAAACACAATAGCCAATCAAGTTACTGAGTTTATAGACTTAAATTACCTAGAATCTGTTGGAAGAAATTTAGCAAGTGGAGATACTGTATTTGTTT
>CAZJNG010000042.1:0-10456 GCA_964547265.1 uncultured Candidatus Cloacimonadota bacterium
CGATAAGATTAAGTTCTAAGGTTGTTGAACCGGGCTTGATATTTTTTTTCACAAGTTCAATTACTTCTGCTACAATCTTGCAAGCCTTTTTAATCTTAACTATTTCCCGATTACTTTTAATGTAGATCATTTTATCTTGAACGACCTCTGAGTTTACCTTTTTTCATAAAACCGTCATAATGTCTCATAACAAGATGAGATTCAATTTGCTGTAAGGTTTCAAGAGCAACACCAACGATAATAATTAGTCCGGTACCTCCAAAATAAAATGGTATTTGAGTCCATTTCATCATAAATTCCGGTATTACCGCTACTATTGCAAAGAAAACTGCACCGGGTAATGTAATTCTGGTTAAAATATTATTAATATAATTTGCTGTGCTTTTTCCGGGTTGAGTTCCATGAACAAAGCCACCATATTTTTTCATATTTTCTGCCATTTCAACAGGATTCATCACAATTGCTGTATAGAAATAAGCAAAGAAAATAATCATAGTCATATATAAAACTGTATATACAAACTCTCCCGGAGAGAACATTTTAAGGATTAAATCATAAAATGGAGATTCAGGGAAAAATGTCGCTATTGTTCTGGGCATCATGATAACTGATTGAGCAAAAATAATAGGAATAACACCGGCAGTGTTTACTTTTAAAGGAATATAAGTACTTTGTCCGCCATAAGTTTTTCTTCCGATGACTCTTTTAGGATATTGTACATTAATCTTTCTGGTAGCTTCTGTAACAAGAATTACTGCAGCAGTAACTCCAACCATAACAGCCAAAATTATTAAACCTGTGATAATTCCCATATTTCCGGTTCTAATCATTTCAAACATACTTAAAAATCCTGCAGGATATCTTGCGATAATGCCGGCAAAGATTATAAGTGAAACACCATTACCGATTCCGTGTTCTGTGATTTGCTCTCCAATCCAAAGAATAATCATAGTTCCGGTAATCATTGAAATTACAGTAGTAAAGGTAAAGAGAGCAGGATTCATTGATACAACGCCTTCGGTATGTTGTAAAAAGATTGCCATACCAATAGCATTAAAAATCCCGATAAATACAGTACCGTAACGAGTAATTTGATTAATTTTTTTCTGACCTTCAGCACCTTCTTTTCTCAGCTTTTCAAAATAAGGAATAATACTTCCAAGTAATTGAATCACGATAGATGCTGTAATATAGGGCATAATTCCTAAAGCGAATACAGATGCTCTTTCAAAATTACCACCAACAAATAAGTCAAAAAGACCAAATAAGGTATTACCACCTTCACTAGCTTGGGCAAAAAATGCTTTTAGTGCTTCAGTATTAACACCTGGAGTGGGTATGAATGAGCCTAATCTGTATAAAACCAGGAATAATGAAGTAAAGAGAATTTTTCTCTTTAAATCAGGTATTTTAAACATGTTTATTATGGTTTGTAACAAGTTACACTACCTCCGCTTTACCGCCGTTTTTCTCAATAATCTCTTTTGCTGTCTGTGAAAAGGCATTAGCTTTAATATTGAGTGACTTAGAAAAATCAACTGCACCATCTGCTAAAATTTTTACAGGCATATTTTTATATCGACCTTGACTTCTGATAATGGCTTTTTCTTCCATTACATTAATATCAATAGTTTCAACTTCAAGATCAACAAGCTGATAAAGGTTAACTATTCGATATTCTTTACGAAATATATTTTTAAATCCTCTTTTAGGTAAGCGTCTTTGGATAGGCATTTGACCACCCTCAAAATATCGAGGTGTATTTCCACCACTGCGGGCTTTATGGCCTTTATGACCTTTACCTGCTTGGTGTCCTTGACCTGTTCCTTGTCCTTTACCTAGGCGCTTTTTGTTTTTTTGGATTCCTTCGGGTCTTTCCATTTGATGAAGCATTTTTTACTCCTTAAGCTTTTTGAAATTTGGTAGATGATTTTCAAACGAAAACCATCTACTTTAAAAATTTATTCATTAATTTCTGTTACTTCAAGTAGGTGACGCACTTTATAAATCATCCCACGAATAACGGAATTATCATCATGAATTTTTGAATGGTTTAATTTATGAAGCCCTAAAGCTTTAACCACTCTTTTTTGATCTTCTTTACGCCCGATAGTTGAGCGAATAAGTTTTACATTAAGTTTCATTATTCCTCCGTACCGCATAACTCTTCAAACTTTTTGTTTCGAAGTTTAGCAACTTGAGAAAGAGTTCTAAGTTCTGACATTGCAACGACAGTAGCTTTAGCTAAATTACATGGAGTGTTTGAACCCATTGATTTTGCAAGGATATTTTTATATCCTGCAGCTTCAAATATAGCTCTGGCTGTTCCACCTGCAATAAGACCTGTACCCTCAGAAGCAGGTTTTACAAGAATTTTGCTTGCACCGTATTTTGCGTTAACTTCATGAGGCACAGTACCTCTTACAACAGGAACTCTGAAAGCGTTTTTAATTGCCTTATCTTTAGCTTTTCTGATAGCATCGGTAATTTCATTTGCTTTTCCACTACCAACACCAACGATGCCTTGTTGATTTCCAACAACAACAATAGCATTAAAACTAAAATTACGACCACCTTTTACAACCTTAGCTACTCTGTTGGTATCAATAATTTTTTCGTAAGTTACTTCATCTGCGTTTAATTTTACTCTATTCAAGGTAGTCCTCCTATTAGAATTTCAATCCGCCCTCACGAGCACCTTCAGCAAGAGCTTTTATGCGTCCGTGATATTTGAAACCTGCACGATCAAAACAAATGTCTGAAATACCGGCATCAAGAGCTTTTTTAGCAAGGGTTAAGCCAACTTCACGACTTTTTTCAGTTTTAGTTTTACCTGAGAAAGTTACGCCTTTTGCTTTAGTTGACATTGATACGATTGTTTTTCCCAAATCATCATCAATAATTTGAGCATATATATGATTTAAGCTACGAAATACAACGAGTCTTGGTCTTTCAGCACAGCCTCTTAATTTTTTTCTTATGGCCAACACTCTTCGTTCGCGAGCTTGTTTTTTCAGGTATGTAATTGATTTTTTCATTCTCACTCCTGTGTTTATTTAGAACCGGATTTGCCGGCTTTAATACGAACGAATTCGTTCTCGTAACGGATACCTTTGCCTTTGTAATTTTCAGGAGGTCTTACCTTTCTGACTTCAGCAGCAAATTTACCAACATCTTCTTTATGGAAACCTTTAATACGAATAATTGACTGAACACCCAGTTTTCCGCCTTTTCCACGAGGAACGGCTTCTGCTGTTACTTCAATATTTTTTGGAACTTCAAGTAAAACATCATGTGAATATCCAATTGCAAGTTTTAACCATGGTCCAATTCGTTCTGAACTATAACCGGTACCAATAATATTTAAAACTTTTTCATAACCGGCAGAAACTCCGGTTACCATATTTTGAATTAGAGCTCTAGTGAGTCCATGTAAAGCACGAACTTTACTTTCATCATTGTCTCTTGTTACAATAACTTGATTATCTTCAATATTTACATTTATCAAATCGCAAAGGTTGTAATCAAGTGTACCTTTAGCTCCTTTAACGATAATTTTTCTATCATTATTTTCGACTGTAACACCATTAGGTATTATTATATGTTTTCTACCGATTCTAGACATTATCCCTCCTACCAGATCTTACAAACAAATTCGCCGCCGATGTTATTTTTACGGGCTTCTCTGTCTGTCATAACACCCTGGCTGGTTGAGATAATGGCATTACCTGTATTATTAAAAATAGACGGCATATTAGCAGCTTTTACATATACACGACGGCCTGGTTTACTGACTCTGTCGAGTCCTCTTACAACTGGTTTTCCGTCATAGGTATAACGGAGATTAACTACAATCACTTTCCTGTACAATTGCTTGTCAGGATCTCTCTCAATAACATCAAAATTATTGATATAGTTTTCGGTAGCGAAGATTTTCATGACAGATTCAATCAAGCCACAATGGTTTATGCGAACTTGCTTATGTCCGGCACGATATGCATTTCTGATCTTTGTTAATGCATCAGCTATCGGATCACTAATACTCATTTTTTTCCTCCAATTATTTTTACCAGCTAGCTCTGGTTACGCCCGGGATTTCACCGTTAGATGCTAATTTTCTAAAGCAAAGACGACAAATCGCGAAATCTCTGATAAATGCTCTTGATCTGCCACAAATTTGGCAGCGATTATATGCTCTAACCTGAAACTTAGGTTTTCTGCTTGCTTTAATTATCCATGATTTTTTAGCCAAGATAAGACTCCTTTAGTTTTTCTTTTCTTTTTTGACAAAAGGTATTCCTAATAGACGAAGAAGTTCTCTTGCTTCATCATCATTTTGAGCAGTAGTAACAAAAGCGATATTCATACCTCTGATTGTATCGATTTTATCAAAATCAATTTCAGGGAAGACAGTTTGTTCTTTGATACCAATGGAATAGTTACCTCTGCCATCAAATGAATTTACAGGTAATCCTTTGAAGTCTCTGATTCTTGGTATTACAACAGATATTAATCTATCCATGAATTCATACATAACTTCATCTCGGAGAGTAACTTTACAACCAATCGCAACTCCTTCTCTTAATTTAAAATTGGAGATAGAATTTTTTGCTTTAGTTACTAAAGGTTTTCTTCCGGTGATTTGTGTTAAATCTTTTACTGCATTGTCTAGGATAGCCTTGTTTTGAGTTGCAGCACCAACACCCATACTAATAACTATTTTTGTCATTTTAGGGACTTGGTGTACATTATCATAACCAAAAGCTTTAAGTAAAGCAGGTATTAATTCTTTACGGTATTTTTCTTTTAATCGGTTCATTGTTTACTCCTTTAGTTTAACTCGTCGCCTGTTTTTTTGCAAACACGAACTCTTTTGTCGCCTACAACTTTAACTACCGGCTTAGTTACATCATTAATTTTAGAATTAAACAACATTACATTGGAAACATGAATCGGTGCTTCCTTTTCAACTATACCGCCTTGTTGGTTTTGTTGATTAGGTCGAACATGTTTTTTTATAAAGTTTACTTTTTCAACGATTATTCTTTCGTCTTTAGGGAAAACTTTTAAAACTTTTCCTTTTACACCTTTGTATTTACCGGTGATAACGACTACATTATCGTCTTTACGAATTTTTAATCTATTTTTCATGTTTACTCCTACAATACTTCGGGTGCAAGTGAAATGATTTTAGTAAAGCCATGGTCTCTTAATTCTCTTGCTACCGGCCCGAAAATACGTGTTCCTTTTGGCTCGAAACGATCATCTATAACTACAGCCGCATTATCTTGAAAACGGATATATGAACCATCCGGTCTTCTAAACTCTTTTGCTGTTCTTACGATAACTGCTTTTTCGACATTACCTTTTTTTACTTTACCACCGGGAGTTGCCGCTTTAACTGCCACAACTATTATATCCCCGATACTTGCATATTTTCTTTTGCTACCACCGAGTACTTTGATACACATTGCTTTTCTTGCACCAGAGTTATCAGCGATATTAAGAACTGTTTGTACCTGAATCATTACAACGCTCCTTATTTACTCTTCTCGATGATGCGAGTTAAAGCCCATCTTTTTCTGCTACTGAGAGGTCTGGATTCAATAATCTCCACAACATCTCCCGGGTTACACTCATTATTAGGGTCATGAGCCATAAACTTTTTATGTTTTCTAACAACTTTTTTATATAAAGGATGCATAAATTGGCGACCAACTCTGACAACTATGGTTTTATCCATTTTATCACTAACGACTGTACCGATTTTTTTTACTTTTCTTTCTGTTGACATTTAAACCTCTTGTTTTATGAGTTCTTTTTTTCGGTTAAGAGAGTATTAATACGAGCAATTACTCTTCGAGTTTCAGTAATTTTACTCTTATTTTCTAAAGCATTACGAGCTTTTTGAAAACGAAGATTGAATAAAGCTTCTTTATTGTCTTCAAGAGCTCTTTCAAGTTCATCTTTTGTCATTTGGCGTAATTCATCTGCTTTCATAGGTCAAGTCCCTCTCTTGCTACAACTTTCGTAGTTATTGGTAATTTGTGGCTTGCAAGGCGTAATGCTTCTTTTACAATATCAATAGCTACACCTTGGATTTCGAACATAATTCTGCCGGGTTTTACAACTGCTACCCAATACTCAGGAGCACCTTTACCTTTACCCATACGGGTTTCAGCAGGTTTTTTAGTTATCGGCTTGTCTGGAAAGATACGAATCCAAACTCTTCCTTGACGCTTCATATGACGGGTTAAAGCGACACGGGCTGCCTCTATCTGACGACTGGTAATCCAACCATCTTGGGTTGCCATTAAACCATAATCTCCAAAATTTACTTCTGAGCCACGATAAGCAAGACCTGTTCTACGGCCTTTCATCATTTTTCTATATTTTACTTTTTTAGGTGCTAACATTCAGAACTCCTTAATCTAATATATCACCTTTGTAGATCCATACTTTAATACCGATAATACCATAAGTAGTATTTGCTTCTACTGTAGCATAATCAATATCAGCGCGCAAGGTCTGCAAGGGTGTACGGCCTTGTTGATAGCGTTCTGTTCTAGCCATTTCAGCTCCGCCTAAACGACCTGAACATTGAACTTTGATTCCAAGAGCACCGTCTTTAATGCAATTTCTGATTGCATATTTCATAGCTCTTCTAAAGGGTACTCGTTCTTTTAATTGACGGGCAATTTCTTCACCAATTAGTTGTGAGCTTAACCAAGCTTTTTTAATTTCATTAATATTTATAAATACATTAATAGAACTAGGTCTATTTTTATTAATCATATGAGATAATTCATTTCTTAAGACATCAATAGCTTCGCCTTTTCTACCGATTACCTGACCAGGTCGAGCTGTATGAATTTCAATATTAATAGAATTAGTTTTTCTTGCTACAGTTACTTTTGAGATCATAGCTGCTTTAAGTTTTGATTTAATGTATTTCTTTATCTTTAAGTCTTCGTGGAAATTGTTTATATATTCTTTTCCGGAAGCGAACCAAACAGATTCGTGGTTTTTGTTTACGCCTAAACGAAACGCTACAGGATTAATTTTTTGACCCAAGAGTTCCTCCTATTCCTTTTCCGTAATGCCAATTGTGATATGACAAGTTCTTCGACGGATGATAGTAGCTCTGCCTTGAGCGCGAGGCATTGTTCTTTTCATGATTTGCCCATCGTCAGCCCATGCTTTTTCAACAATCATTTTATCCATATCTGCTTTTCCGGCTGCTTGAGTAGCATTAGCGATAGCAGAATTAAGAAGTTTTTCTACATTTTTAGCCATTCTCTTTTTAGAGAAATGAAGTATATTTTGAGCTTCGTAAATACTTTTTCCACGAATCAAGTCTAACACTAAGCGTGCTTTTCGTGCTGAACCGCGTAAGTTTCTAATACGAGCTGTAGCTGCGAGATTATTTTCCATTACAGTCTCCTTACCTATCTACCGACTTTTTTCTTTTTCTCTTTGTGTCCACGATATGTACGGGTTGGAGCAAATTCTCCAAGTTTATGACCTACCATGTTTTCTGTTACAAAAATAGGGACAAACTTATGACCGTTATGAACTGAGAATGTGTGACCAATAAAATCGGGTGTAATAGTAGATCTGCGTGACCAAGTTTTTACGACCTGTTTTTTAGAATCTGCATTTAAAACATTAACTTTTTTCATTAAATGTTCATCTACAAATGGTCCTTTTTTTATAGAACGAGCCATCTTATCTCCCTATCTACCTTTTTTTGCTTTGATAATATATTTATCTGAATATTTTTTTCTTTTACGAGTTTTGCCACCTTTAGCAGGTTTACCCCATGGAGAAACAGGGTGTCCGCCACCGGAGGTTCTACCTTCACCACCACCCATTGGATGGTCAACTGGATTCATAACAACACCACGAACCTTTGGTCTTCTGCCTAACCAGCGATTACGACCTGCTTTACCTATCCAAATAAGGTTATGTTCTGAGTTACTTACTTGTCCAATAGTAGCATAACATTCTTTACGAATTAAATGAACATCACCTGAAGGCATTTTGACATGTACATAATTACCTTCTTTAGCTAATACTTGTGCAAAAGCTCCCGCTGAACGAGCAAGTTGTCCACCTCTACCTTTTAAAAATTCAATATTATGAATAGTAGTTCCCAAAGGTATCTTTTCTAACGGAAGTGCATTTCCTGGAAGGATTGGAGCTTCCGGTCCTGACATGAGTATTGTACCTACCGCTAAACCTTCAGGAGCGATTATATATCTTTTTTCACCGTCATTATAGTGCAATAACGCAATGCGAGCTGTACGGTTTGGATCGTATTCTATGCTTGCTACTTTTGCAGGTATTTCAAATTTATTTCTTTTGAAATCTATAATTCGGTATGTACGCTTATGACCACCACCGCGTCTGCGTGAAGTTATACGACCTTGATTATTACGACCTGCTGTTTTCTTTAAAGGAGCAAGTAGTGATTTTTCAGGTTTGTCGGTTGTAATTTCAGCAAAAGTATAACCTGTGCGATAACGCAATGAAGGTGTAGTTGGTTTATATTTTTTAATTCCCATTTTAATACTCCTGTTTAAATCTCAAAATCAGCAATAGCTTGACCGGCTTTTACAGTTACGATTGCTTTTTTCCAATCAGATTTATAGCCACTATATCGTCCTAATCTTTTAGGCTTTCCATTATATCTGATTGTATTTACACTTTCTACATCTACATTGAAAATCTTTTCAATAGCTCTTTTAATTTCTATTTTATTTGCATTCATGCTAACTTCAAAAGTATAAGCGTTTTTTAATTCTTTTGCCAAAGAGGTTTTCTCTGAAAAAATGGGAGCGATAATTATTTCTCTAGGATTCTTCATTTTACAAATACCTCCTCAGCTTTTTTGAGTGCATCCGTTGTTAAAATCAGATATTTACAGTTTAATACTTCATAAGCAAATAAGCTGTCAGCTCTATCCATTTTAACATCTTCTATATTTGTGAAAGATTTCACAATATTCATATTACTATCATTGATAACAAATAATTTCTTACCTTTTTCAGGCATAATTTTGTTCATTAATTCTACAGCCATCTTAGTTGATGGTTTATCAAAATTAATATTATCAATTACAAATACACTTTTTTCTTCAGCTTTCATACTCAGAGCCAGTTTAAGTGCAAGTCTTTTCTTTTTCTTAGGGATTGCTGTGTACCAATCCTTTGGTTTAGGAGGGAATGCACGACCACCGTTGATTCTTAATGGTGTTCTGTTATTACCAACACGAGCATTACCGGTTCCTTTCTGACGGAATAATTTTCGTGTTGATCCTCTAACTTCGCCACGACTTTTTTTACAAGCTGTGCCTTGTCTTTGATTTGCACGATACATATTTATTACTTCGTACAACAATGCTTTTGGGTTTTTGCAACTTACAGCAAATAAATTTTCAGGAAGTTCGATTGTACCTGTTTTTTCACCCGTAGCAGAGAATTTTATTGCCTCTATCATTGATTTACTCCTGCTTATTTACTAAGTATAACAACACTGTTGATATGACCGGGGATTGCACCCTTAACCATAACAAGGTTATTTTCCGCATCGACTTTTACTACTTGAAGATTTTTAACAGTTACACGGGCATTTCCCATGTGACCTGCCATCTTCACGCCTTTAAAAACTCTTGCAGGTTGAGCACACTGACCAATTGATCCGGGACCTCTAAAAGATTCATGAACACCATGTGATTGCTCAAATCCGGCAAATCCGTGTCTCTTCATTCCTCCCTGAAATCCTTTACCTTTTGATGTGCCGATAACTTTTATAATCTCTTTTTCCTGAAAAATCTTAACATCAAGAACTTCACCTTCGTTAATATCTTCACCTTTTAAGACTCTAAATTCTTTTAAATATCTGAAAGTTTTACTGTTATGTTTTTTAAAATGACCCAGTTGAGGCTTTTTAACCTTTTTTTCAACTACTTCTTCAAAACCTAATTGAATTGAAGCATATCCATCGTTTACAACAGTTTTTCTCTGAACAACAGTGCAAGGACCAGCCTTTACAAGGGTTACAGGGATAACTTTGCCATTTTCGTCAAATACTTGAGTCATTCCGATTTTTTTCCCGATTAATCCTACCATTTCCGCCTCCTATACTTTAATTTCTACATGCACACCGGCAGGTAAGTTTAATTTTTTTAATGCTGATGTTGTTTGTGGAGTCGGATTAATTATATCTATTACTCTTTTATGGATAAGCATTTGAAATTGGTCTTGAGCTTTTTTGTTGACATGAGGTGATCTTAATATAGTATAAAGCGTTCTTTCTGTTGGTAGGGGAATAGGACCAACTATTTTTGCTCCGGTATTTCTTGTATTCTTTACTATTTCAGCTACAGACTTATCTAATAAACGAAAATCATAAGCTTTCAGTCGAATACGAATTTTATTTTCTTTTTCTTGTT